>JAVVTL010000127.1:0-1693 GCA_036653715.1 Oscillospiraceae bacterium | reverse complement strand
AGGTCGCCGGGCTTGCCGACCTCGACAGAGGCGTCGTAGGCGGCGTGGAAGATGCTCTTCATGATGCCCTGCAGCTTCTCGTCGACCTCGTCGAAGCTCCATGACATGCGGATGCTGTTTTGGCTCATCTCAAGCCCGGAGGTGGAGACGCCGCCGGCGTTGCTCGCCTTGCCGGGTGAATACATGAGTCCCGCGCCGAGCACGGCGGCAATCGCCTCCGGGGTCAGCGGCATATTTGCGCCCTCGAAAACAGCCATGCAGCCGTTTTTGATGAGCGCCTTCGCGCCCGCCTCGTCCATCTCGTTCTGAGTGGCGCAGGGCAGGGCAAGGTCGCAGGGGACGGTCCAAATGCCGCCGCAGCCCGCGTGGTACTCGGCGCCCGCGACCTCGTCGGCATAGACGCTGATGCGCGCGCGGCGCTTCTGCTTGATGTCAATTATTTTGTCGATTTGGATGCCGTTAATGTCGACGACATAGCCGGAGGAATCGCACATGGCGATGACTTTGCCGCCGAGCTTTGTGGCTTTTTCCGCCGCATAGGTGGCGACGTTGCCGCTGCCGGAGACGATGACCTTTTTGCCCTCAAAGCTGTCGTTTCTCATGCAGCGCATGGCTTCCTGCGCGAAATAGCAGAGGCCGTAGCCCGTGGCCTGTGTGCGGGCGAGTGAGCCGCCGAAGGGGATGCCCTTGCCTGTCATGACGCCGCCCTCGAAGTTGCCCATGATGCGCTTGTATTGCCCGAACAGATAGCCGACCTCGCGCGCGCCCACGCCGATATCGCCGGCGGGGGTATCGGTGAACTGGCCTATGTAGCGGTAAAGCTCATTCATAAAGCTCTGGCAAAAACGCATGACTTCGCCGTCGGACTTGCCCTTGGGGTCAAAATCTGCGCCGCCCTTGCCGCCGCCCATGGGCAGCGTGGTCAGGCTGTTTTTGAGGGTTTGCTCAAAGCCGAGGAATTTTATGACGGAGGCATTGACGGAGGGATGGAAGCGCAGACCGCCCTTGTAGGGGCCTATGGCGGAGTTGAACTGCACGCGGTAGCCGCGGTTTACGCGGACTTTGCCGGCGTCGTCCACCCAAGGCACACGGAACTGCACGAAACGGTCAGGTTCCACAAAGCGCTCAAGGATGCCGTTGGCCTCATACTCCGGGTGCTTCGGCACCACGGGCTCAAGGCTCTCGAACACCTCTCGAACTGCCTGAAGGAACTCCGGCTCGTTCGGGTTTCGCTTTTCGACGGACTCGTACACGCGGTTAAGGTATTCGTTTGTTAACATCTTGCAAAAACCTCACTTTAAATTGATGTAGTGTTGTACAGTTTGTCTGAATTCACATTTAATTTTATCTCATTCCAACGCGTATTGCAAGTAGTGCCGTACATATTTGCACTCGTTATTATTCTGACAACTAACTCCTCTCCCATAAGGATATTAAAGTTGCACGAATATCTTGACAAGATATTCTTTTGCGTATATTATAGGAAATACAAGTATTCGATTGCATAACAAATGAAAGGGGTGGTGCGTTGACGCGGCGATGTGGGGAATGCGGCTGCGAATTTTCGGCGTGGGAGGAGATGTATTCATGGGAGGAGGGACGGGAATATGTCTGCGAGGACTGCTTTGACTCGCTGTTGGCGGAGCTGACAAGGCGGGAGAAAGCGCGTCTCATGGGCTGCGAGGTCCTCCGC
>JAVVTL010000126.1:0-1887 GCA_036653715.1 Oscillospiraceae bacterium | reverse complement strand
GTGGTAGAATCACAGACAATAGATGCGCGGAATATTTATGGGCTTTGCCCGGAGGCGGAACATGAAAAAGCTGTATTATAACGGAAGCATATTGACCATGGAGGAGCGCACCCGGCCCGAGGCGCTGCTGACGGAGGACGGGCTGATTGCGGAAATCGGCGACCTCTCCGCGCTTTCCGCACACGCGGGGGACGCCGAGCGCATCGACCTTGCGGGCAGGACGCTGATGCCCGCTTTTCTTGACGCGCACAGCCATTTTTCCTCCTACGCCACCTCGTTTTTGCAGGTCTCGCTTGAGGATTGCGCCTGCCTTGATGAGATTGCCCTGCGGATTGAGGATTTTATCGTCGAGAACCGCCCCGCCGCCGGCGAATGGATAACCTGCCGCGGCTACGACCACAACAGCCTCGCGGAGAAATGCCACCCGGAGCTTGCGTTTGTGGACGCCTGCGCCCCGAAAAACCCCATGGTGCTCCAGCATTCCTCCGGGCATGTCGGCGTATTCAACTCTCTTGCGCTCGCGCAGCTTGGCGTCACGCCCGACACCCCCGCCCCCGCCGGCGGCCTAATCGCAAAAGAGGACGGCGCGCTCACCGGGTATATGGAGGAAAACGCGTTTTTTACCTACCTCAAAAAAGTCCCCATGGCGGACATGGACGCGCTTATGCAGGCCTTCGAAAAGGCGCAGGCGGGCTACGCCTCGCACGGCATCTCCACAATTCAGGAGGGCATGGCGGTCACCCAGCTCGTCCCGCTCTATAAGCTCCTGCTCAGCCGCGACATGCTGAAGCTCGACGTCGTGGGCTATGCGGACATGAAGGATGCGGACGCTGTTTTTGCCGCATTTCCCGAGTCAAACCAAAAATACAGCCGCCATTTTAAGCTTGGCGGCTACAAAATATTCCTTGACGGCTCCCCGCAGGGCCGCACGGCTTGGATGAAAACGCCCTACGCGGGCGAGGCCGATTATTGCGGCTACGGCACGTTGAGCGACGGCGAGGTGCTCGCCGACCTGCGCCTTGCCGCCGCGCGGCATATGCAGCTTTTGGCCCACTGCAACGGCGACGCCGCCGCGCAGCAGTACATTGACGCCGTCGCAGCCGCAAGCCGGGAGGCGGACGTCGCCGCTCTGCGCCCTGTCATGATTCACGCGCAGCTTTTGGCGCGTGACCAGCTCGCGTCGGTGAAATCGCTCGGGATTATCCCCTCGTTTTTCATCGGTCACGTCTTCCACTGGGGCGATGTCCACCTCAAAAACTTTGGCACCGAGCGCGCGGCAGGGATAAGCCCCGCCGCTTCCGCCGCCGCTCGCGGCATTCTTTTCACCTTCCATCAGGACACGCCCGTCACAGAGCCGAACATGCTCGAATCGGTCTGGTGCGCTGTAAATCGCGTGACGAAGGACGGCGTCCTCCTTGGCGCGGACGAGCGCATTTCCGTCTATGACGCGCTGAAGGCGGTGACGATAAACACCGCGTATCAGTATTTTGAGGAGCAGGAAAAGGGCAGCCTCCGCGTCGGCAAGCACGCCGATTTTGTCATCCTCGACCAAAACCCGCTCACCGTCCCGCCCATGTCAATCCGCGATATCTCCGTCCTCGCCACTATCAAGGACGACAATGTCGTCTTCTCAAAATAAAAGGCGGCTCTCAAAAAAGCGGTATTCACCCAATTAAATACGGAAAATTTCAAAAAAGGGGGCGACGGCCCCCTTTTATTTTATCGCTTGTCAGGCGCCGACGGTTTTGAGCTTATCCTGCATTGCCGTTTCAAGTCTTGAGATGCTGTTTGTCATGTCCTGCACGGATTTATCCACTGCCAAGAGCTGCTCCGTCGTCACGCCGGGGATGGCGAGCGTCGCCTGAATTTTCTCGCCCTCGGCGTTCA
>JAVVTL010000125.1:0-2111 GCA_036653715.1 Oscillospiraceae bacterium | reverse complement strand
GCTTGCAATAACTATCCTATCTATAGCGTTGGCTTTGTTCCTGATTTCCAAACTGTTAAAGGCAGTTTCTCAAAAGGAGCCCGCTGTGATTAGGCGTCAATGCAAACACTTATTATTTGCTGCTGCCCTTGGCGGAATTTCATTTGCATTATATGTAATACTAAATGTTCTTGCCGAAAGACCCGAAGCCCCCTTGTGGCTTATTGTGCTAAAAACCCTAAATTCCGTATGGCCGTTCTTAATAGTCGGCGGCTCCACGAGCTTCCTATTCAAAAAAACCGCCGACAAAATAGAGGAGGCCGCGCATTTTGGGACATAAAAAGAAGACCTGTTTCCTTTTTTGGGAAACAGGCCTTTGCTTTTGCGTGCTTCGTCAAATAAAGTTATCATCGAATTTTATTCAAGGATTTGAACTCTCACAGGGGGGTATGCTCATTTTGTGACGTAGGGGCGAACCTATGTGTTCGCCCGTATTCTCGTCAATTTGTCGTAATATGAAATGTATATGGTCGGGCGAACACATAGGTTCGCCCCTACGATATAAATAAAAATATGCGATATGTACATTATATAAATTATCTTGGCTCTATAATATCACAAACAAAAAGCCATACATGAGGTTAATTCCTCATGTATGACTTCTTTTGGCGGAGAAGGAGAGATTCGAACTCTCGAACCGCTTTTGACGGTTACACGATTTCCAATCGTGCGCGCTCGACCAGCTACGCGACTTCTCCACGCAGGCTCGAACAAAATCATATTCTGTTGACGCCCGTATATAATAATTGATTGTTCGACCAAAGTCAAGCCCCAATTATGCCATTACGCGAGATATTAGCTCGCGCAATATCTCCGCGTGTCGCGTCTCGTCCGCCGCGTGTTCCCTGTAGAGCGCCCTCAGGCACTCGGAGCCGGTCTCCTCCGCCGCTTTGAGGTATGCTGCCGCACCCGCGCACTCGCTCCCGTAGGCCATGCGCAGCGCCTTTAGCGTCCCGCAAAAAAGCGGACAGGATTCGCAGGTCGGGCTGCTGTCGCCGCAGAGAAGGAAATATTCCACCTGCAGCTCCCTGAGATGCACGCGCTCATCCCGCGATATGCACATGAGCGTCCTTGCGGCCCCGGGCATCCGTCGCGACAGGAACGCATAATAACCCGCGTCCCGCGCCTCATCATTTATGAATTCTCTGAGCGTCGGTATGTCGTCATGGACCGGCGGCTCCGCTGTGCGGCACGCCTCACCCGTCACGCGACTCCAGACGCGGTCAAAATTTTCAAGCCCTCGCATCATGTCCCCGTCCATGCTCATCCTCTCCTTCAAGGCTTCCCGCCATAAACTCTTTCCGATATCAGTTTATGCCGCACTTGCAATGAGGTGCGCAATATGCGATAATATCCTAAATCAGCTCATTATTCGACTGCAACATATTTATCGGAGGCGCTGTCATGGCAAGGTTTTTTATGGCCGGTACCAATCTCTCCGGCGGCACGGCAATAATCAAAGGTCGGGACGCCGAGCACATTCAGGTGCTGCGCATGCGCCCCGGCGAGCGCGTCGTCATCTGCGACGGCAAGGGCACGGACTACATGTGCCGCCTTATCCGCTCCGACGGCGGCGAGGCCGAGGCCGAGATTGTCGAGATTCTGCCCTGCAAGGCGGAGCCGAGCGTCGGCGTCACAATTTTTGCCGGTCTGCCAAAGGGCGACCGCGCCGACCTCATCGTCCAAAAATGCACCGAGGCGGGCGCGGCGGAAATCGTCTTCTTTGACTGCGAGCGCTGCGTGGCGCGACCCAAGCCCGACTCTGTCGCCTCCAAGCTCGAGCGCTTTTCCCGCATTGCGGAATCCGCCGCCCAGCAGTCCGGGCGCGGCGCCATACCCGCCGTGCGCTTCATAGGCAGCTATGTCGAGATGCTTGACGCCGCCATAAAGCTTGACGCCCGCCTTTTCATGTACGAGGAAGGCCCCGGGCGCGTGGCTCTGCGCGAGGGCATCGAGGCCGCCGGCACCTTCGCCACAGCCGCCGTAATCACCGGCCCCGAGGGCGGCTTTACCTCTGCCGAGGCCGCCATGGCGCGCGGCGTGGGCTTCACCCTCTGCTCCATGGGCGAGCG
>JAVVTL010000124.1:0-2127 GCA_036653715.1 Oscillospiraceae bacterium | reverse complement strand
GGCCTTGCTTTTCGTATATAGGGGGGATAAATCCCCCCTATAGGATGTTTATTTTACCCGCACGATGCAGGTTGCGGTGACGCCGTAGCATTCGGCGGTGACGGTGGCGTTGCCGGAGGCGACGCCGGTTACTTTGCCGGTGTCATCGACCGTGGCGACGGCCTCGTCGGAGCTTGTCCAGTTGACGACGGGGGCGGGGTCCATCTCGAGCGGATAGATGATGGCCTTGAGCTGGGTTCCTGCGCCGATGTCGGTGCTGAAATCGGTAATTTCCTTGGCGTAGTAGGTTATTTTAACTCCCGCGATGACGGGGGTCGGCGTGGGCGGAGGGGTCGGCTCCGGCGTCTGGACAGGGGGGGCGGTGACGGGCGGGAGCGTCGGCACGGGCGTGTTTTTCACGCTGCCGTTCAGGCTGACGCTGACCAAGACTATCACGGCAAGAAGGACGGCCGCCAAAAGGATGGCGCCGAATATCAGCTGCCAGCGGGTATTGACGCCGGCGCGCTGGGCGGCTCCCGTCTCGGGGTTCACGGATGCGGTGGAGGCGGGGCTGCGGTCTGATTGTTTGACGCGGCGCGTACCGCAGTAGGGGCAGCGGCTTCGGATGCCGGAGAACTGGCGTCCGCAGCGGCGGCAGGTTATATTGGGAATGAAACTCATATCGAGCTCCTCCGTTCTGAGAGTAATTGCGGTTAGATATAATTAACTAACCTAATATTACTCTTTCCGACGTTTTTCGTCAAGCCTTGCCGCTCCGGCCTATCACTATTTTTTCCTGAGCGCCTGTTTCGGCGTTCACAAACACCGTAACCGCCGAGCCGTCCTCGGTTTCACAGGCCATCTCGTGACACAGCAGCTCCGCGCCGCCCGCCGTCTCCGCGACTATGAGGCGCGACGCCTTTGGCATGAGTGACTTCGGAAGTGTCTCCGCCGCCTTTGTCGGCGAAACCTTTGCCACCAAGTCGCCCCTGTCCCTGTGGTTTAAAATATATTCGTCCGCCATGAAGGCGCATGGCTCGCCGCTGTCGAGCGCCACGGAGACGGAAAGCACGTCCGGCATGCAGAGGACGCCCCTGTCCACTGCGGCATAGCTCACGACACAGACGCCGTCCCCGCAGCGAATGCTCGTCTCGCCGACATTCTCGTAGCCGTGGGCGCGCAAAAACTCCGCCGCAATTTTTGCCGCGTCCTCCTGCTTCAGCAGCTCCGCGCCCGTCTTGCAGGGATACGACCACTGGGCGACTTCCCCGCTCTCCGCAGTGACGGCTATGCGCTGCTCCTCGCCGTCCTCCTTGGTCATCGAAAAATACAGGCAGGGCAGCTCACTGCCGCTCTCGCCCTCGTAATTCAGCCGCTGCTCCGGCACGTTCAGGAAAAGCGCCGCCGCCCTGCGCGCCTCCGCCTCGGAGATTTTTTCGCCGCTCTCCGGCCTGCCGCTGTCGGCAAATTTGCCGTCGTATTTGAGCTTGGGGTATTCCGGCACCGTCTCCTCGAGCACGCGCAGCTCGTAGCCCACGGTGTCCGTTTTGCCCGCGTCGGCACCCTCGCCGTATTCGTCAAGCTTCACCGCGCCGTCGGCGACGCCCCGGCTTATCTCCGAAAGCTCCGACGCAAGCTGCGAGAGCGTCTCGGCAAGCCCCGCGACGTTTTTCGCCTCCTCCTCGCCGGGCAGCCGCCCGCGTGAGGCCGCGCGGGAGAGGGCGAGCGCGTAGTCCCCCGCTCCGTTTATGAATTTCGCCGTCTTTTCAAGCTCATGCGTCGCATAGGGCAGCGAGCCCATGGCGACGAGCGCCGTGGCGGAGCCTGCGGCGACGTCCATGTAGAGCCTCGAGCACAGCGCGGCGTCGGTGACATAGGCGCTCTCGCGCAGCGCCGCGTTCATGGCGGCGAGCGACGCCGTCATCTCGAGCAGCGACTGCTCGCCGTAGATATCCTGCACCTGCTTTGCCTTGTCTATCTCGCTCGCCTGATAGACGGAAAATGCGCCCAGCGCGACTATCGCGGCGCAGAGAATGGATATTGTGATAACAGCCGTTCTTTTTTTCATAATAAAACACCTCTTTCGGTATTTTTAACCGAAAGAGGTGTTTTAGCATTTGTAAATTTTAACTTAATTTTTTGACGCCC
>JAVVTL010000123.1:0-2162 GCA_036653715.1 Oscillospiraceae bacterium | reverse complement strand
ACGTCGGCGGAGTCTATTAGGGGTTGGGCGTCGCAGGTGGGGAGCTCGGAGACGGAGCGGAGGCGGCTGTTTATCTTTCGCGTGCGGACGCCGACAAGCTTGTCAAGCTCGGCGCTCGTCTGCTCTATGCGCTTTTGCGCCTGCTCCAGCACCGTGCCGAAGGTGGAAAATTCGGTTTTTACCGCGCCCAATACATTCCATACCTCGCTCGAGCGCTTTTGTATCGCAAGCGTGCGGAAACCCATTTGAAGGCTGTTTAACAGCGCCGCAAAGGTCGTCGGCCCCGCTATGCTGATTTTATACTGGCTCTGGACAACGTCCGCCAGCCCCCTGCGCACGACCTCTGCATAGAGGCCCTCAAAGGGCAGGAACATGATGGCAAAGTCCGTCGTATGCGGCGGGTCTATGTATTTGTCGTGTATATCCTTGGCGCAGCCCTTGATGCGCTGGTCGAGCAGCGACGCCGCCGCCGCTATCTGCGCCGGGTCGCCCACGTCGTAGGCGTCCACAAGCTGATTGTAGATGTCCGCCGGGAACTTTGCATCCACCGGCAGATAGAGCGCGCCCTCGTCCGAGCCGGGCAGCCTTATGGCAAACTCCACGCGATTTTGGGAGCCGGGCTTTGTGATGACATTTTCCTCGTATTGCTCCTTGGGCAGTATCTCCTCGATGATGGCACCAAGCTGTATCTCGCCGAGAATACCGCGCGTCTTGACGTTTGAGAGGACTTTTTTGAGGTCGCCCACGCCGCTCGCGAGCGTTTTCATCTCGCCAAGACCGGTATAGACCTCCTGCAGGCGCTCGTTAACTAACTTGAAGGACTGCGTTATGCGCTCCTCGAGGGTTTTTTGGAGCTTTTCGTCCACCGTCTCGCGCATTCTGTCGAGCTGCTTGGTGTTGTCCTGCTGCATCGCCTCAAGCCGCGTCTGGACGGTCATGCGGATGCTCTCCATGGACTGCTTGTCCTGCTCGGTGAAGTCCTTGAATTTTTCCTCCACCTGCCCCAGCCGCTCGGTGACGACGCGCTGGAGCATCTCCTGACTGCGCGACACGCTCTCGACCAATTCGCGCAGGCGCGAGTCCTGCGAGTCCGTCGCCTGCCGCTGCACGGCGGAGAGCGTCTCTCCGACGGTGCGCATTGAGTTTTGCACGGCGGCGTTAGTCTCCTCCCGCGAGGCGCGGATTTCGGCGATAAGCTCGCGGGAGAGCTTTTCCCCGTCGAGCTTTTTTCTGCCCGTGAGAAGAAGGACGACGACCAATATGAGCAGCGCGATTATCGCAAAGCAAAGTATCTCAACAAGCTGCATGTCAGTCCTCCCGCCTTCCGCAGAGGCGCACGCCCTCCGCCTTGAGGCAGGCGCCCGTCTCGGTGTCCAGCTCAAAAAGCGCGCCCTCGAGCCGCGCCTCGCCGACGGCGGATTCGTAACGCCGCGGCACGTCGCCGAGGAATTTGCCGATGGACTGCTCGGGCTTTATGCCGAGCACGGACTCGCAGGCGCCCGTCATGCCGAGGTCGGTGATGTAGCCCGTGCCGCGAGTGAGGACGCAGGCGTCCGAGGTCTGGACGTGCGTGTGCGTGCCCCATACCGCGCTGACGCGGCCGTCAAGATAATAGCCGATGGCGCGCTTTTCGCTCGTCGCCTCGGCGTGGAAATCGACAAGAATCATCTTTGCCTCCGCGCCCTCGAGCAGGGCGTCCGCCACCAAAAAGGGGTTGTCGGTGTTGGTGTCGAGCGTGAAGCGGCCCATGAGATTCATGACCATAATCGGGCCGAAGGGCGTTGAAAATACCGCCGAGCCTCTGCCCGGGCATTGGGGCGCGAAGTTCGCGGGGCGGAGAATGCGCGCCTTCTCGTCAAGATAGGGCTGAAGCTCCCAGCGCGTCCAGGTGTGGTTGCCGAGGGTGATGACGTCCGCGCCGGCGGCAAAGATGGTGTCCGCCTGCTTGGGGGTCACGCCGACGACGTTGGCGTTCTCGCCGTTCACGACGATGAAGTCCGCGCCCGTCTCTCTTTTGATGTTTCTGAGGTTTTTTGTGAGGAAATCGAGGCCGGGGTTCCCGACGACGTCTCCGACGGCAAGTATTTTAAAAAGCATTTTTCTGCACCTCTGCGTAAATTTTCCCGTGTAATTTTCTTTGTGTAATTTTGTTTATTGTACCA
>JAVVTL010000122.1:0-2170 GCA_036653715.1 Oscillospiraceae bacterium | reverse complement strand
TTTATTGCGGGGTGGGTTCTTCTTCGTTGTAGGGGCTTTCGAGGGCGCTTGTCATGGGGGCGGATTTTTTGTAGTCGCGGACGGCGGCGGCGGCTTGGGGGACGGGGGCGATGGTGCCCGCGCCGGCGACACAGCCGCCGGGACAGGCCATGCCCTCCAGCAGATAGCCGTTGCGCTTGCCCGCCTTCGCCATCATCAGCATCTTGCGGCAGTCGCGCAGTCCGTCCGCGCGCTCCATGCTCACCTCGCGCTCGGGCGCGATTTGGGCAATCACGTCGGCTACCGCCTCCGCAACGCCGCCCGTGACGGCAAAGCCGCGCCCCGCCGCCGTGCTGGCGGTCAGGCAGCTCTCCTCCACGTCCTCGTCGATGGCGGAAAAATCTATATTCTTCGCGGCAAACATGCCCTGCAGCTCCTCAAAGGTCAGGACAAAGTCCACCTCCGAGCGCACGCTGCTGCGCGACGCCTCAAGCTTTTTTGCCGCGCACGGCCCGATGAAAACTATGCACGCCTCCGGCTTCTGCTCCTTGATGAGCCGCGCCGTGATGACCATGGGCGTGTGTGTCATGGAGATGTTGTTGCGGAATTCCGGGAACAGCTTTTTCGCCATGACGCTCCATGCCGGGCAGCAGGAGGTCGCCATGAACGCCTGCCTGTCCGGGACGTTCCGCAAAAAGTCCGTCGCCTCCTCAAGCGCGCACATGTCCGCGCCGACGGCGACCTCGACGACGTCCGCAAAGCCGAGCACGCGCATTGCCGTCTTGAGCTTTCCGAGCGTGACGTCGGCGCCGAACTGCCGCACAAATGCGGGCGCGACGCAGGCGATGAGCTCTTTTCCGCTCTTTGCCGCCTGAATGAGCTGGAAAATCTGGCTCTTGTCCGAGATTGCGGCGAAGGGGCAGTTTACAAGGCACATGCCGCAGGAGACGCATTTGTCGTAATCAATCTTCGCGCGGCCGTATTCGTCGGAGCCGATGGCGTCCATGCCGCAGGCGGCGGCGCAGGGGCGCTCAATTTTTGTGATGGCGTTGTACGGGCACTGCTGGGCGCATCTGCCGCACTTGATGCACTTTTCTTTATCTATACTGCTCTTGCCGTTATTGTCGATTATTATCGCGTCCTTGGGGCAGACCGCCTTGCAGGGATGCGAGAGACAGCCCTGGCAGCTGTCGGAAATGCGTATCTCCTTGGGGGGGCAGGCGTTACAGGCAAAGGGGATGATGTTGATAAGCGGCGGCTCATAGTATTTTTCGGGCTGGGCGGCTTCCTCGATGCCGTCGCTCGCGAGGGCATGGACGCCGGCTGTGCGCAGTGGCAGCCCGCAGGCGAGTCGGATGCGCTCGGTGACTATGGCGCGCTCAAGGAACACGTCCTTGCGGTAATGCGCGATTTCGCCCGGGACTATTTTATAGGGCAGTGCGTCAATGCGGGAATAATCTCCGCCCTCGTAGGCAAGTCTTGCGACCTCCTCAAAAACATCTCTCCTGATATCGTCAACAACGCTGTGAATTCCTCTCAAAAGGACACCTCCTAAATAATTGCCGTCGGGGTTATCGCCGAAAATATCGGCATACGGCGGATATGGCTGGTTTTTCCCCGGCGCCGGTGTATTATACACTATATCTATACATTAAGGGAAGAACAAAATGAAACAAAAAACACTGCTTTTAACCCGCACTTCCGTTATGTTGGCGCTGCTAATCGTGCTGCAATTCATAACGAAGCCGCTTGGTCAGCTTGTGACCGGCTCGGCCGTAAATCTGATACTTGCAATTGCCGTGCTTGTCGGGGGCTTTTGGTGCGGCATGGGCGTTGCTCTGCTGTCGCCGATATTTGCGTTTTTGCTCGGCATCGGCCCGGCGCTTATACAGATAGTGCCCGCCATATGCCTCGGGAATCTTGTATTCATCGCCGTCATCCGCTGTTTTCCGCGCGGCATTTTCGGACTGCGGGAGACTCTCTCGGCGTATATCGGCGTAATCGCGGCGGCGCTGGCGAAGTTTGCGCTGCTCTTTGTGCTGGCGGCGCAGCTCATCATCCCCTCTTTGGGACTGCCTGCGCAAAAGGCCGCCGTCATGTCGGCGATGTTCAGCTGGCCCCAATTATTCACCGCCCTAATCGGCGGCCTCCTCGCCCTAACCATCCACCGCCTCCTCACCCCCTCCAACAA
>JAVVTL010000121.1:0-2224 GCA_036653715.1 Oscillospiraceae bacterium | reverse complement strand
TCGGAGGTGTTTTGCTCCAGCTCGTCGCAGACGGAGCGCAGAGCCTCCATCAGCGGAAGAACGGAATTGCGGTAGCAGAGACCCTGCTCCTCCGGCTCGCGGATGCGGCGGGCGGAGTCGAGCGCAAGCTCCAGCTCCTTGACCATGTGGTAGGCGTCGCCCGCGCCGGCGGAAAGCCGCGCGACCAGCTCGCCCTCAAAGCCGCAGTCGGCGGTGGGCAGAAAAGCGCGCTTGCTCTCCGCCGCGCGAGCCATGTAGCCGGTGTAGCGGCTGACGGCGGGGAGTATTTCCTTCGTCGCCATTTCAACCATGGTCATTGCCTCAATGGCAGTGAGCTTGGAGTAGCTCTCGAGCATTATCTCGTAGCGGGAGCGTACCTCGGCGCGGCTGAAGACCTTGTGCGACTCGAAAAGCGCAACATTTTTCTCAAGCAGAAAGCGCGGCAGGCACTCGGGCGTGGAGGGGAGATTCAGAAGCCCCCTGCGCTCGGCCTCGGAAACCCAGGCGGAGTCGTAGCCGTTGCCGTTGAAGATTATGCGCTTGTGCTCGCGTATCACGCGCTTTATGAGCGAGTGCAGGGCCGATTCGAAGTCCGAAGCCGCCTCAAGCTCGTCCGCAAATTGGCGCAGTTCCTCGGCGACGGCGGTGTTCAGAACGATGTTCGGGCCGGAGATTGACGCGGAGGAGCCGAGCATACGGAACTCGAATTTGTTGCCGGTAAAGGCAAAGGGGGAGGTGCGGTTCCTGTCCGTCGCGTCCTTGGCAAAGCGGGGCAGGGCGTGTACGCCGATTTTGAAAAGCTCCTTCTCGCGCACGTCGCAGACCTCGCCCTGCTCGATGGATTCGAGGATGCCGCCAAGCTCCGAGCCGAGGTAGACGGAGACGATGGCGGGCGGCGCCTCCGCCGCGCCGAGACGATGGTCGTTGCCGGCACCGCAGGTCGTGATGCGGAGCATGTCCTGATATTCGTCCACAGCCTTGAGCACGGCGCAGAGAAACAGCAGGAAACGCGCGTTTTGCGACGGCGTCTCGCCCGGCTCAAGGAGATTCGCGCCCGTATCCGTGCTCATTGACCAGTTGTTGTGCTTACCGGAGCCGTTTACGCCCTCAAAGGGCTTTTCATGGAGCAGACAGACGAGGTCATGGCGCTTTGCGACCTTTTGCATGGTGTCCATGACGAGCTGATTCTGGTCGGCGGCGAGGTTTGCGGTGGTGTAGATGCAGGCAAGCTCGTGCTGGGCGGGGGCTGCCTCGTTGTGCTGAGTCCTCGCCATGACGCCGAGTCGCCAAAGCTCCTCGTTCAGCTCGCTCATAAAGGCGGCTATGCGGGGCTTGACCGTGCCGAAATAGTGGTCGTCAAGCTCCTGACCCTTGGGCGGCTTCGCGCCGAAAAGCGTGCGCCCGGCATAGATGAGGTCCTTGCGTCTGGCGTACATCGCGCGCTCGACAAGGAAATATTCCTGCTCCGCGCCGACCATGGGCCGAACGGCCTGAACCTCGTCGTTGCCAAAGAGGTGCAGAACGCGGAGCGCCTGCCGATTAAGCGTCTCCATAGAGCGCAGAAGCGGGGTTTTTTTGTCCAGCGCCTCGCCGCCGTAGGAGCAGAAGGCGGTGGGGATATATAGAGAGTTGTCTTTAATGAAGGCGTAGGAGGTGGGGTCCCAGGCGGTGTAGCCGCGTGCCTCGAAGGTGGCGCGCAGGCCGCCGGAGGGGAAGGAGGAGGCGTCCGGCTCGCCGTGGACAAGCTCCTTGCCGGAAAACTCCATGACGACGCCGCCCTGTCCGTCGGGGGCGATAAAGCTGTCGTGCTTCTCGGCGGTGACGCCGGTCATCGGCTGGAACCAGTGGGTAAAGTGTGTGGCGCCCTTTTCGAGCGCCCAGTCGCGCATGACGGCGGCAACGGCTTCCGCCACATCGGGCTGGAGTCGCCTGCCGTTTTTGACCGTGCGCTGGACGGCGGCGTAAACGTCGCCGGGAAGGCGCTCTTGCATGACCGCATCGGAGAACACCATGGAGCCGAAAATATCTGTGATACCGGCCATTCTGTTACCTCTCAAGTCCGGGGCGTGCTCGTGCCGCACCCATGTATTTAATGCTTGATTCTATTCCAATCCGCGCCGTTTTGTCAAGGGAGCCTCTGAATAAATCCCGCCGCACGTCTTGACGGCAGCTTTTCCGTCCGGACATCGCCAAAAACCCTTGAAATACGTCAGTATTCCTGCGT
>JAVVTL010000120.1:0-2405 GCA_036653715.1 Oscillospiraceae bacterium | reverse complement strand
TTATTTGCCTATCAGTCGCGCGAGGGCGGGGCGGGAGACGGAGATTGCGCCCTTGGGGCAAAATTCCTGACAGCAGAAGCAGCGGATGCAGGTCTTGCGGTTTATGGACGCCCTGCCGTTTTTGATGACGGCGGCCTTCATGGGGCAGACCTCCGCGCACTTGCCGCAGCCGATGCATTTTTTCCTGTCCACCTTCGGCCCCGTGCCGAAATTGCGCTCCAAGAATCTGTTGATAATCGGCAGCTTCTCGCGGAAAATCACGTCATCGTGCACCGGCAATTTTTCAAAGTCCGGCTGGGCAAAGGCGGCGGGGTCGCCGTACAGCGCGAGCTTTTCGAGGCTGTCGGGGCAAAGCCCGCGCTCAATCGCCGCCTTTATCGTGGGGGCATTTTCCGTCTCAAGCCCGATGAGGCGCGCGCAGAGCAAATCGGCGTTATAGGGCGTGTCCGCCGCTATGAGCGCCCCCATGTGCCGCGGGACGCCCTGCGTCGGGCCGTTGCCCTCCATGCAGAGCACGGCATCCACAAGCGTCAGGCGCGGCTTTATGAATTCGTTTAAATCGACGAGCATATTCGCAAAATCCCCGACGCGCGGATGCATGTAGTGGAACTCCGGCTTCCTCGTGCCCGGTATCGCGCCGAAAAAATTCTTGACGGCGGCGGTAAGGCCGGTCAGACCGTGGGTCTTGAGCTTTGCAAAATCTATGACGGCGTCCGCCTCCAAAAGCCAAGCCGTCAGCGGCAGCTGCTTTGCCGCCACGCCCTCGGGAAAGGCAAGCTCGCGCACGGAAAAGTCGCGGTTTAGGGTTGCCCCAGCCGCCTCCACCGCGCGGACGCCCGTTCCGGCGTATATCCCGTTCACCCAAGCGGCGTTGAACGGCCCGCCGGGGCTGTCCCCCACGACGACCTCCGCCCCTCGGGCTGTGAGCATTTCGCAAAGCCCGCAGAGGAGCGCGGGATGCGTCACGGCACCCGTCTCCGGCTTCATTCTCGCCACCAAATTCGTCTTTATGGCAATTTTCATGCCCGGCTCCACCCATGAAAGCCCGCCGAGCGGCTCCAAGACCTCCCGCAGCGCCCGTTCAACGCTTGCGGCCTCATAGTCCGGACATGCAACTATTGAAACATTCGTGCTCATACGCACCTCACATTGTAGATTTTTTGTCTATTTAGACCAATATTTTTCGTTTTGAACGTAAATAAGTATTGCAAATTTTTAATATCATGATAACATATTATATAGGAAATAGCATCTGTCGGAAACCATTTATTCCATAATTTGAGAGGATGATTCACTGTGGAAGCGATTAAAATCACCAAAACCACCGCGCCGAAGGCAAAGACTCCGTCCGATAAGCTCGGCTTCGGCAAAGTCTTTTCCGACCACATGTTCCTCATGGATTACGACGAGGGACAGGGCTGGCATGACCCGCGCATAGTCCCCTACGGACCCATCGAGCTTATGCCCTGTGCCAATGTTCTCCACTACGCTCAGGAAATCTTTGAAGGACTGAAGGCCTACCGCACCGCAAGCGGAAAGGTCCAGCTCTTCCGCCCCACCGAAAACATCGCCCGCATGAATAACTCCGCCGCAAGGCTCTGCATCCCCCACATACCCGAGGACACCTTCCTCGAAGCGCTGAAGCAGCTCGTCACCGTTGACGCCGATTGGGTTCCCGATGAATTCGGCACCTCCCTCTATCTGCGCCCCTTCGCCTTCGCGAGAGACGCCGTCCTTGGCGTGCACGCGGGCCACCACTACCTATTCTGCATCATCTGCTCCCCCTCCGGCAGCTACTATGCCGAGGGCATAAACCCCACCAAAATCATGATAGAAAGCCGCGACGTCCGCGCCGTCCGCGGCGGCACGGGCTTTGCCAAATGCGGCGGAAACTACGCCGCCTCCCTCCGCGCCGGCGAGGTGGCCGAGGCCAAGGGCTTTGCCCAAGTGCTTTGGCTGGACGGCGTCAACATGAAGTACATCGAGGAAGTCGGTGCCATGAACGTCATGTTCAAGATTGACGGCAAAATAATCACGCCCGACATCTCCGGCGGCAGCGTCCTGCCCGGCATCACCCGCAAGAGCTGCCTTCAGGTTCTGAAGGAATGGGGCTACGCCGTCGAGGAGCGCGACCTTTCGGTCGACGAGCTTATCGAAGCCGCCGAGAACGGCAAGCTTGAGGAGGCCTGGGGCTGCGGCACGGCTGCCGTCGTCTCCCCCATCGGCCTGCTCGCCTACAGGGACAAGGAACACATCATTGCCGGAAACAAAATCGGCGCCCTGACCCAGCGTCTGTACGACGAGCTGACCGGCATCCAGTGGGGCAAACTCCCCGACACCCGCGATTGGATAGTCCCCGTCTGCTGACACGAATAATTTATAAGCCCGAGGCATGGCCTCGGGCT
>JAVVTL010000119.1:0-2508 GCA_036653715.1 Oscillospiraceae bacterium | reverse complement strand
GCTCTCCCAGCTGAGCTACGCCCCCTTATGCGGTGCTTGAATATTATAGCATAAATCAAAAGTTTGTAAAGGGGAAAAATCCTTATTGATTAAAAAAGGATTCTGTAGTAGAATATTCAAGCGGCTCTTTGCAAGGCTGCGCCAGTCGGGGAGCCAGCGGTGCCCTGTTACCTGCAATCCGCTATAGCAGGGATGGATTCCCAAAAGAGGATATGTGATGTGTCGTCTGCCCGAAATAAGCGGTGTTGACGGCTCGGTCCCTCGCAACGGCGACCCGTGAACCATGTCAGGCGGGGAACCGAGCAGCATTAAGCGGGCGCTGCCGTGTGCCGAGGGGTTGCCGGGTCCGAGCCGGCTGTTTCCGTAACGGACATATCATATCATTCAATTGAGGGTGCGCAGTCTTGCAAAGAGCCGCTATTTTTATAAATTCGAAGGGACGGGGAAAATAATGTACCAGGCACTTTATCGCAAATATCGCCCCCGCACCTTTGACGAGGTCGCGGGACAGGAGCACGTCACCGAGACCCTGAAAAAACAAATCGCCTCCGGCCGCCTCAGCCACGCCTACCTTTTTATCGGAACGCGAGGCACCGGCAAAACCACCTGCGCCAAAATACTCGCCAAGGCCGTGAACTGCGAACACCCCATGAACGGCAACCCCTGCGGCCAATGCCCCGCCTGCCGCGGCATCGACGACGGCTCCGTCCTTGACGTCGTTGAAATTGACGCCGCCTCCAACAACAGCGTGGACAGCGTCCGCGCCCTCAGAGACGAGGCCGTCTTTACCCCCGCCAGCGTCAAAAAGCGCGTCTACATCATCGACGAGGTGCACATGCTCAGCACCGCCGCCTTTAACGCCCTACTCAAAATCATTGAGGAACCGCCCGAGCACCTCATGTTCATACTTGCCACCACCGAGCTGCGCAAGGTCCCCGCCACCATACTCTCACGCTGCCAACGGTACAGCTTTCGGCGCATCTCCGTGCCCGTGCTCTCCGAGCGGCTGAACTATATCGCAAAAAAAGAGGGACTAAACCTCGTGCCCGAGGCCTCGCTTTTGCTCTCGCGCCTTGCCGACGGCTCCTTCCGCGACGGCATATCCCTCCTTGACCAGTGCTCCGGCGCATCCGTCATAGACGCGGACGCCGTGCTCTCCGCGCTGGGCCTTGCCGGCGGTCTGCGCACAGCCGAGCTGCTCTCCGCAATCTCCGCGCGGGACACGCAGCGGGCGCTCTCCGTATTCTCCGCCCTCTGGAACGACGGCAAGGAGCCTTCCTCCCTGCTCTCCGACCTCTGTGTCCTCATGCGCGACCTGCTCATACTCTCCGTCGCGCCAAACGGCGGACTTGAGCTGCTCTCCGGCGCCTTTGACCTCGAAACCCTGCGCGGCTTCTCCCGTCGATTCACGGACGCCGAGCTTCTGCGCTCCATGGCGCGCGTTCAGGAAACGCTCTCCGTCATAAGGGACAACCCCTCCCCGCGCACGGCTGCCGAGCTTTGCCTCGTCACCCTCTGCGACCCCTGCCTCTCCGACGGACTGCCGGAGCTTATGGCGCGCATATCGCGGCTCGAGGCCGGCGGCCTCCCCGCGCCGACGCATAAAGACGAGCCGCCGCGCGAAGCGCCCCGGCGGGAAGCGCCCGCGATTGAAGCGCCCGTGACGGAAGCGCCCGCGATGGAAGCCGAGGTCTTTATCCCCGAGCCGCCCGAGGAGGAATATCCTCCGATGCCCGAGCAGGAATTCGAGCCTTATGCCCCGGAGCCGGAGCGCGACTTTGCGCCCGCCGAGGAGCCGACTCCCGCGCCCGCCGCGCCCACGACCGACGGCGCTTCTTGGTCGGCGCTCGCCTCTGCCATGAAGCCGAGGCTTCCGATTGGGCTTCAGAGCCTGTTGGACGACCCCCTCCAAATATACGGCGAATTCACCGAGGACGCGCTGCTTCTGCGCATCGCCTCCGGCTTCGCCTCAAATATGCTGAACAAACCCGACATAATCTCGGGCTTCCGCGAGCTGGCGGAGGGTCTTTCGGGACGCAAGCTCGCCTTCTCCCTGCTTGAGATGGACTCGGCGGAAAAAATCGAAAAACGAAGTATTGACGAGCTGGCCAAATTCAAAGGCGTAACTTTTAAATAATAAGGGTGGTATAACGAGATGGCAAAAGGCGGATTTCGCGGCGGCTACGGCGGCGGCGGCGCGGGCGGCGGCATGAATCAGGCAAACATGATTAAGCAGGCCCAAAAAATGCAGGAGGACATGCTTAAAATGCAGCAGGAGCTGGAGGCCAAGACCTTCACCGCGACTGCCGGCGGCGGCGTCGTCAAGGCGACCGTAAGCGGAAAGCGCGAGCTTGCCGCATTGGAGATAGACCCCGAGGCGGTTGACCCCGAGGATGTCGAGATGCTTCAGGACATGATAATCGCCGCCGTGAACGAGGCCCTGCGTCAGGTGGAGGACGCCTCCTCAAACAGCATGACCAAAATCACCGGCATGAAGGGTCTCCCCTT
>JAVVTL010000118.1:0-2546 GCA_036653715.1 Oscillospiraceae bacterium | reverse complement strand
GGCAATAATCGAAGCAAGACTTATTGCGGGTTTGCGCGGCATAGTGTATGATGTATGAAAAAGCAAAAGAGGGGGGCCGATCGTGGAGCTTAACAAAAAGAACGTGAGAACGATTCTGCTCATCATTACCTTCGCCGTCGTGATTTTTGCGCTGGTGCAAAACCTCGGCGGGGTCTACACAGCCATCAAAAGCGTTTGGGGCGTACTCGACGTCGTCATCGCCGGCCTCGGCGTGGCATTTGTCCTTAACGTGCCGCTTCGCGCCTTCGAAACACATGTCTTCCGAAGCTGGAAGGAGGGCGATAACCCCAAGCTGCGCAAGCTTGTCCGCCCGCTCTCGCTCATCGGCTCCGCCTGCGTCGCCTTCGGCATCGTCGCGCTGCTGCTCGTCGTCGTCATCCCGCAGCTCTCAAAAACCATCTCGGAGCTTGCCGTCAAGCTGCCCGAATACATCACCATAGCCATCGCTTGGGTGGAGAAGACGCTTGAGTCCTTCAGCCTGTCCACAGGCGCGCTCGATAAGCTCACCGTGAATTGGGAGGGCACTATAGACAAACTCGTGGACTTCCTCAAGGACGGCGCGGGCGGCATACTCGGCACCGCCGGAAGCGTCGGCGCTTCAGTCGTCGGCGGCGCAATGAACCTTGTTTTCAGCATCATCATCGCGGTCTATGTGCTCGCAAAAAAAGAGCGCATCGGCGGCTTCACCAAAAGAGCGCTCGCCGGCTTCCTCCCGCAGAGAGTCTCCCGCCAGATTCTGCGCGTCGCCTCCATGGCGGACGAAATCTTCGGCAGCTTCATCTCCGGACAGCTCACGGATTCCACAATTTTGGGCATCCTCTGCTATATCGGTATGCGCATTTTCCGCTTCCCCTACCCCGAGGTAATCGCTGTGGTCATCGGAGTGACCTCGCTCGTGCCAATGGTCGGCTCCTTCATCGGCGAAGTCATCGGCGTCTTCCTCATCCTGTTCGTCAAACCGCTGCAGGCGCTGCTTTTCATCCTGTTTATCCTTTGCCTGCAACAGATTGACAACACCTTCATCTACCCCAAAATTGTCGGCAAATCGGTCGGACTGCCGGGACTTTTGGTGCTCTGCGCCGTTGTCATCGGCGGAAATGTTTTCGGAGTTTTGGGCTCACTGCTCTCCGTGCCGGTCTGCGCCCTGCTCTACGCCCTCCTGCGCGAGATGATGGAGACCCGCGAAAAGCACAACGCCTCCCTAAATCAGCGCACATAAGCGCCTTGCGAGCTCCCTCGACAGAGGGAGCTCGCGCCGCTGCGGCGGGTGTTCACGCCCTTCTCTGTGGCATCAGGTCTGACCACGGCATATGTGCAAAAAGGACAAAACGCAAGGATGTGTTGTTTATCCTTGCTTTTTTTATTGGATTGTGATATAAATTTAACAGTAAGAATGGTCAAACCATCCTTGGTCAAGGTTCTGCAAAGGCGGCACGGGCAGCTGCCGAGCGGGATTTTGACGAACCGTGGGACGAACGCCTGCCGGGCGAGCGTCTGTCGGCGGAAGCGGTTGGCCAACCGTTTCTTCCCACGTCGGCGGCCGCAAAGCACGGCCCCGCGGAAGCCGGGGAAAGATAATCCGAACGCGTGGGATTATCTTTCCCCGGTTGATTTTTAGGGCTCGGGATGATATATTGACCATAGTTAGCGAAATGCTTGGTCAGACCACAAAAACGCGCATAGCGCGGGAGGTTTGTTTATGGAATTCGGACAGATAGTCGCGCCGACCATCAAGGAGCTGTTTGTAGAGCGTGTCGAGGGCATGATTTTTTCGGGTGCGCTTGCGCCGGGGGACAGAATCCCCTCCGAGCGCGACCTCGCCGAGCAGATGAAGATAAGCAAGACCATCGTGCATTTGGGGCTTGAGGATTTGGAGCGCATGGGCTTTATCCGCGTCGCCCCGCGCAAGGGCAGCTTTGTCGCGGATTTTGCCGAGACCGGCAATCTTGAGACGCTGAACGCCATTCTCCGCTACAACGGCGGCAAGCTCGACCGGCAGATGATAGTCTCGATTGTCGAGCTGCGCGACGCCGTGGAGGGCGGGGCGCTCCGCCGCCTGAGCCGGAGCCACACGGAGGAGGACATGGAGGAGCTGCGCACAATGATGGACGAGTTCGCGGAGGCCGCGAAGCTCTCCCCCGACGTGCCGACGGTCTCCGCGGCCCTCGCGCGGTTCCACTATAAAATCTGCACGCTATCCGGCAACCGCCTGTTCCCGCTCATCATGAATGCGTTTCAGGGCGTCGGCAGCGTGCTTTGGGAGGCGTCCGTCAAGTTTTGGGGCGAGAAAGCGCTGCTCGAACAGGGCAATCGCATCATCGGCCTCATAAGCGACGCCCGCGGCGACGAAGCCGCCACCTACCTCACCAATCTGTTCTCCCACTATTTAGAAAACACCTAAGTAGGGGCGGATGCTTGCCACGTCGGACAACAGCGCCAACTTGAGCCCCATTTCCCCCCGTCCCCGTAGGGGCGCACTTTGTGCGCCCGAAACGCCGGATGATTTGCCGCGCCGGACAACGGCG
>JAVVTL010000117.1:0-2599 GCA_036653715.1 Oscillospiraceae bacterium | reverse complement strand
GCAAGTAACAGGCTATATTACTGCATAATAAATCTGATTATTACGCAAACATGCTGTTTTTATCCCCCGCGCCGCGGTGCAGAGCGGGGATTTAGGCTTCGTTGATGACGCTTATTTGGCAGGTTTTCATGGCGGAGAGGGCGGTTTGGTGGGAGGCGGGGGTGACGCCGGCGCAGCAGGCGGCGTCTACGATTATCTCCGCTTCGGGCAGAAAGGCTTTTATGAGCAGGGCGTTGGAGATGACGCAGATATCCGTGCAAAGCCCGATGAGGGTGACGCTTCCCACGCGCTCCCGCGCGTCGGCGGCCTTCAAAAGAGCGCCAAGCTCGGCGGAGCCGAAGGTCGGCTTATCGACGGCGGGCTCGCGGCAAAGCGGCGCAAGCTCCGCGCGGAGCTGCCAGCCTGCCGTCTGCCGGATGCAGTGCGGCACGGGCAGCCGACGCCCCTCCTGCGTGTCTGCATAGTCCGTCTCGTGCGTGTCCCGGGTGAAGATCACGCGCCCCTGAAACTCGCGGATTTTCCGCTCCGCCGCCGGGACAATCGCCACCGCCTCCGCCGTGCCGAGCGCACCGTCAATAAAATCGTTTTGCATGTCCACCACAATAAGAATGTCCTGCATATGCTTACCTCCGAGTATTCATGTTACCGCAATTATACCAACAGTATTTCTCTTTGCAAGACCAATTCCCGACAGCGCCCGAATAAATTGCGCCCGTCGCCAAAATTGAGGCGGATATTGACGGGGGGTGTTGGTGGGGGTATAATGAACAGTGTTCAGTTAGGGGGGTGACGGGGTGAATAGTGCTATTACGTCGCGGGAGGAAATTCTGCGGGTTTGCGGGGGGCTTATTGCCAAAAACGGGCTGGCGGCGCTCAATATGCGCGAGGTGGCGCGAAGCTGCGGCGTCGCTTTGGGCTCGCTCTACAACTACTTCCCCTCCAAAAGCGAGCTTGCCATCGCCGCCATCGAGAGCGTGTGGCAGGAAATATTCCGCGCCGCGCGACCCTGCTCGGAGGAGCTGCCTTTTCCCGAGCGGCTGCGCAGCATCTTCGACAGCGTGAGCGCAGGCATGGTCGAGTACCCAAACTTCTTCACCGCGCATTCCATCGGCTTCGTCGGCGGCGAAAAGGGCGAGGCCCGCAAAACCATGGAGCGCTACCTGCTCCACATGAAAAACGGCCTGCTCGAGGCGCTGAAGCGCGATTCCGCCCTGCGGCGCGACGCCTTTGACGCAGCCTTCACGCCCGAGGCGCTCGTCGATTTCGCCGTCTCCGGCCTCTTGACCCTGCTCATGCGGCGCGAGGATTCCTGCGAAGTGCTGCTCGAGCTGATTCGCCGCAGCATCTATTGAGTCTCCCGCCGCGACCGATGCCACGCGCGGCGTGAAATTGGCATACACTCATTTGAACAATGTTCATTTACAAAAAATCGGGAGGAAGCTTTATGCAGGCAATCATGGAAACACTGTTTGACATCGTCTATCTCTGCACCGTTGTCACGCTCGGCGTGCTGATGATAAGGGGGAGCAAGGGCAGGAAGCAATATTTGCTTTTCGGAATCATGGCGGTGACGCTCGGCTGCGGCGACGCGTTTCATCTCGTGCCGCGCGCGCTGGCGCTTTGCACCACCGGGCTTGACAGCTATGTCGTCCCGCTCGGCATCGGCAAGCTTGTGACCTCCGTCACCATGACGGTGTTTTATCTGCTGCTCTATTACGTTTGGCGCGCGCGCTATTCGGTCAGCGGGAAAAAGGGGCTGACGGCGGCGGTTTACGGCCTCGCCGTTCTCCGCGTCGCCCTTTGCCTCATGCCGCAGAACGCCTGGACAAGCCCCGCCGCGCCGCTTTCCTGGGGCATTTGGCGCAATATTCCCTTTGCGCTGCTTGGGCTTTTGATTATCGTGCTTTTCCGCAAGAGCGCCAAGGAGCACGGGGACAGGCCCTTTGCTCTGCTGTGGCTGACCATTGTTTTGAGCTTCGGCTTCTATATTCCCGTGGTGCTGTTTGCCGACGCGGTCCCCGCCGTGGGGGCGCTGATGATACCCAAGACCTGCGCCTATGTGTGGACGGTTCTCATAGGCTACCGCGCGATGAAGGGGGAGAAATAAATGAAAAAATACCTGAATATCTCGCTCGCGTACGCCATTGCCGCCATGATAGGCGGGGTGTTCTATCGTGAGTTCACCAAGTATTGCGGCTTCACGGGAG
This sequence comes from Oscillospiraceae bacterium, assembly GCA_036653715.1. GTDB lineage: Bacteria > Bacillota > Clostridia > Oscillospirales > Oscillospiraceae > Scatomorpha. Next base: position 392 of record JAVVTL010000117.1, on the reverse strand, counting down.
TGACGGCGCTGGGCAAGGTGCATACGCATCTGTTTCTGTTGGGGATGCTGATGTTCCTGTTGACGGCGCTGTTTTCGGCGCAGCTGCGCTTAGGCGAGCAGAAGTCGTTCCGCGTGTTTTTGTGGGTTTACAATATCGGCGTTCCGCTGACGGCGGTGATGCTCGTTGTGCGCGGCGTGCCGCAGGTGCTGGGGCTGACGCTCTCCAATGGCCTTAACGCCGCCATCTCCGGCGTCGCCGGAATCGCCCACCTCCTCACCGCCCTCGGCCTAATCCTCCTGCTCCTCTCCCTAAAAAAAGCCTCCCGCTGATAGGGGGCGAAAAAGGCCGGTTCTCCGGGGGAGAAACGGCCTTGGGATGGGGCTTAATAGTTTTCGGTTCTTACCTCGAAG
>JAVVTL010000116.1:0-2653 GCA_036653715.1 Oscillospiraceae bacterium | reverse complement strand
TGCTTTTCGTATATAGGGGGGATAAATCCCCCCTATAGCGTGTTTATGCGCCTATTTTCCCTTTGAAAAGGGCGAGCTTGCTCTGGAGAACCATTTCGAGCCTTGTTACGGCGTCAACCGTGGTCTGAACGGAGGCGTTGACGGCGAGGAGCTGGTCGGCGGTGACGCCCGTCATATGGACAAACGCCTGAATCTTCTCGCCCTCGGCGTTCAGAATGTGGGAAAGCCCGGTCTGCTCAAGGGCGACGGACTCGATTATGTCATTTATCGCCTGAGTGGTGGTGACGGTTCCGGGAACTATTACTGGCATTGACATGAAAAAAATTCTCCTTATATTTTAATTAATTGTCGGCAGGACAAATTGCCGCTTGATTTTGCCGGCGCTTATCGGCAGCCGAAGCCCGCTCCGCCCGCGCAATTTGAATTGCGCCGACAGGCGGTGGTCGTGTCTCCGACATCGGCCTCCGCGCCGTATTCTATGGGTATTCTGATGCAAACAGTCTGTGTAATGGTGATTTCGCAGCCGCAGGAGCCGCCCGCGCCCTGACAGGGACGCAGCGCGAACATCGGCTCGCCGCAGCACTCGGTCGTCATTTTACCTACAAGGGCATACGGCTTCAGCTTCAGCGGCACGCTCACATCCGCATATTGGGATGTGACGCTCGTGCAGGTGAAGGCGCAGCCCTCCCGCGCCTGCTCATTCGGCATTACGTTTTATCCGCAGCCTTTTCGGGATTCTCGGGTTTTTCTTTGACGGGAATGACGTCGCACTCGGCGCAGATGTTGTCTGCCGACGCGCCGTTGCAGCTGACGAAGGTATCGCCGACCGTGGCTATAGCGCCGAAGGAAACCGGCACCTCAACACAGATGTCTTGGCTGATGGTGAAGAAGCAGCTTCCGTTTTTCAGGCCGCTGCAGGTGCTCTTGCCGGGCGTTACAAAGGCGTTGCCGCAGCATTTTGTGAAGGTGATTCCCGCTTCGGCAAAGGGCGTCACGGTCACGGGGACGCAAATGGATGCGGATTGGTAGCCCACCGTTGGGCAGGTTTGAGTGGTTACAGAGCTATCGGGCATTTAAAGACCTCCTTTCTCTGCCCCATACTATGCCGCCGCTCGGGATATGACACAGCCCTTCCGCAGTCGGCATAGACTGAACGGAAGGGCTGAAGGATGTGATTTAAATGAAGCTTCCCCGCATATTTCGGAATACGCACTGCGAATTTAAGAGCCTGCACCTGACCGACAAATGCCTGTTGGTTTTCATGCTGATTCTCATGGCGCAGTCGGCGCATAATCTGTTTTCGCACGAGCTTGCAATGCAGCTGAGCAGTCCGCTCGACGTGGTCATCCGCACGACGGCGGCGGCGATTTTCGGATATTTTATCAGTGCGAATTTCCAGAACGGCGGACGTGGCGACCTTGGCGCAGGTGACGCGGAGGCCGCGCCCGCGCGGCGGATAAGCGCCATTGACGGCGGCGGCACGAGCGCGAAAATCGGTTTTTCCGCGCCGTCGGAGAGTGCGGAGGCGGAGCGCGGCGACGCCCGCGTGACGCAGGAGGAGACGCGCGGCTGCCTGCAAATTCTCGTCGTCGCCGCGACGGGGCTGACGGCGTTGGTGCTGCTGATAATCGCGCACGATTTCTTTAAGGAGAGCGCCGCCGCGACGGCGACAATCTCCCAGCTGCGCGATTTTGTCTCCGGCAGCGTAGGCTTTCTGATAGGCCACAGCACCCACGAAAAGAGCTCGCCCTGACGATGTGGTCAGACGGCGGGGATGCGGGTCAGAATCCAGGCGAGGGCGTCGGAGATTACTTCGTCGCGGCAATATTCGTTGAAAATCTCGTGGAACAGTCCGCCGTAGACCTTCATTTGTCTGTCCTTTGAGGAGGTCATGCCAAAGAAATCATAGGTGTCGCGAACGCTGACAAGCCCGTCGTTTTCGCCGTGGAGCATGAGCACGGGATAGGCGAAGGCCTTGGAATTTTCCGCAAACCAGTCCACGCCCTTGCAGAGCGCGTAGCAAAGCCCCGCCGTGAAGGTTTTTCTGTTGTAGGGGTCAAGCGCGTACCACTCGACGACCTCGGGAACGGAGCAGACGCCGGCGCCCAGCTCGTTGGGGAGGTTTGTGTGCGGGTCAAGCCCCGGGGGGACGGCACCGATGAGATTGCCGTTGTCGCGCGTCAGTGCGCCGCTCGCGACGATGCCGGAAAGCCGCTTTCCGGGATATTTCGCCCCGTAGAGCGCGACGGCAAAGCCGCCCATGGAATGTCCGAGCAGGAACACCGGCTTATCCGGATTTTCCGCAAGCGCCAAATCGACGACCGCGTTCACGTCGTCAAGCAGCTGATTGTAGTCGTCGTAATGCGCGCATTCGCCCTCGCTTCTGCCGTGGCCGCGATGGTCAAAGCGATAGGTGCCGACGCCGCGCGCGTGGAATTTATCGGCAAGATAGTCGTAGCGCCCCTGGTGCTCGCAAAGCCCGTGGACTATGACGCAGACGCAGACGTTGTCCGCCGATACCTCTCGGTTTAGGTACAGCTTGGTGCCGTCGAATGATTCAAACATTTGACATTTCCTCCTTGTAATTTTACGTTACTGCCTCCATATTAACATATCCCGCCCGGAATTCAAGTGAACTCTCGGGCGGGATATT
>JAVVTL010000115.1:0-2824 GCA_036653715.1 Oscillospiraceae bacterium | reverse complement strand
GGGATTTTTTTGTTGCTATTTGGGGGGAGAGGGGGTATGATGTTTCCAAAAAGGAGAGGATGCTTGTGGGAAAATCTCTTGGGGAGACATTAAATGCGCTGAGGCGGGAGGCGGGGCTGACGCAGCCGCGTGTGTCGGAGCTTTTGGCGCTCCGCGGAATCGACATACAGACGGCGGGCATCAGCAAGTGGGAAAAGGGGCTGACACAGCCTTCTGCCCAGCAATTCCTCGCGCTCTGCTCCATATATTCCGTCCGTGACGTTATGGGCGTCTTCACCGGCTCCGCAAGCACGACGGACGCGCTGAACGCCGAGGGCCGGCGGCTCGTTGCGGACTATACCCGCGTGCTCATCGCAAGCAGACTCTATCCCTACGTGCCCGAGTGCGGGCCGGGCAGGGTTCTGCCGCTCTATGCTCTTGCCGCCTCCGCAGGCACCGGCCAGTTTTTGGATGGCGACGATTACGAGACCGTCGAGGTCGGGGACGAGGTCCCCGCGCGCGCCGATTTCGGCGTCCGCATAGCGGGAGACAGCATGGAGCCGCTCATTGCGGACGGCGCCGTCGTTTGGGTCCGCAGAAGCGAGACACTTGCAAACGGCAGCGTGGGCGTCTTCTGCTTCAACGGCCAATCCTACTGCAAAAAACTCGAAACGGGCGCAAACGGCGTTTCGCTCGTGTCGATTAACCCCAATTACGCGCCCATCCGCGTGACGCCCGCGTCGGAGCTTGTCACCTTCGGCGAGGTCGTGGGCGTCTCTTAACCCACGACGAATTTGCACACGGGGGCGACGCAGCAGTGCTCGCAGTTCGGCTTGCGCGCGGTGCAGACGGCTCTGCCGTGCAGCACTATCCTGTGGCAAAAATCCGAGGAGCTTTCCGGCGGGAGAAGCTTTCGCAGCGCCGCCTCGATTTTCGGCGGCTCCTTCAGGTCGTCAACAAGCCCCATGCGGTTCGAGAGCCTTATGCAATGCGTGTCCACCACCACCGCGCCGGGCGCTTTGAACACGTCGCCAAGGATGAGATTTGCCGTCTTGCGCCCCACGCCGGGCAGGGCGATAAGCTCCTCCATCGTGCCGGGAACGCGGCCGCCGTGCCGCTCTATAAGCGCCCCCGCACACGCGACGATGTCCCGCGCCTTCGCGCGGAAAAAGCCGCTGGAGTGTATGTATTCCTCGACCTCCGTCACGTCCGCCTCCGCAAAATCGCGGAGCGTGGGAAAGCGCGCAAAGAGCGCGGGGGTTATCATATTAACCCGCTCGTCCGTGCACTGCGCCGCGAGACGGACGGAAAACAAAAGCTCATAATCGCGCCCCCAGTCGAGCGTGCAGTCGGCAAGGGGATATTCGTTTTCAAGTCGGCGGAGTATTTCCGCAACCTGTTCGGGAGTTCTCATGGTCGTCACCTCCCGACCATTTTACCACAGATTCCGACATTTTCAATCAGGGAGGTTTTACCTTGTATAAGCCGCTTGCGGACGATATCCGCCCACGGGAGCTGGCCGAGGTCGTGGGGCAAAAGCATATATTGGGCGAGGGCGGCCTGCTGCGCCGCGTGGTCGAATCCGGCGAGGCGCCGAACATGGTCTTCTACGGCCCCTCCGGCACAGGCAAGACAACCGTCGCCAACATCATCGCAAAGCGCACAAACCGCGCCCTGCGCAAGCTGAACGCCACCACCGCCGGCATTGCGGACATTAAAGCCATCATCGCCGAGCTGGACACCATGATGACCCCCGGCGGCGTGCTGCTCTACCTCGACGAAATACAATATTTCAACAAAAAACAGCAGCAGAGCCTTTTGGAATTCATCGAGGACGGGCGCATAATCCTCATCGCCTCCACCACCGAGAACCCGTACTTTTACGTCTATAACGCGCTGCTCTCGCGCAGCACTATTTTCGAGTTCAAGCCCGTCACCCCCAAAGAAGCGCTGCCCGCCGTCACCCGCGCCATAGGCATAATGGCGGAGCGCGAGGGCATTGCCGTGACCGTCGAGCCGGGCGCGGCGGAGCATATCTCCTCCGCCTGCGGCGGCGACGTGCGCAAGGCGATAAATGCCGTGGAGCTGCTTTTTTCCGCCGCTCCGCGCAAGGACGGCGGCATCACCATCGCGCTTGCGGATGCGCGCAATGCCGCCCAGCGCAGCGCCATGCGCTATGACCGCGAGGGGGACGAGCACTTCGACTGCGTCTCCGCGCTGATGAAATCCCTGCGCGGCTCCGACCCGGACGCGGCGCTGCATTATCTTGCCCGACTGCTGACGGCGGGCGACCTTCTTGGCGCGTGTCGGCGGCTTTTGTGCTCTGCGTCGGAGGACATTGGCCTCGCCTATCCGCAGGCGGTGACGATTGTCAAGTCCTGCGTGGACTCGGCCCTGCAGCTCGGTCTGCCGGAGGCGCGGCTGCCGCTCGCCCAAGCTGCGCTGCTGCTTGCCACGGCACCGAAGTCAAATTCCGTCGTCATGTCGATAGACGCCGCAATGGCGGACGTCGCCGCCGGGCGCACCGGGGATTTTCCGCGAGAGCTTCAAAATGTCCACGCCGACGGCGCGGGCTTTGAGCGCGAGCAGGGCTACAAATACCCGCACGAATTCCCGAATCACTGGGTAAAACAGCAATATCTGCCGGACACGCTCAAGGGCGTCCGCTACTACGAATACGGCGACAACAAAACCGAGCGCGCGGCAAAGGCGTATTGGGACGCCGTAAAGGACGGGAAATAATGGACATCAGGCTCGGGGATATTTTAACCATGAAAAAACAGCACCCCTGCGGCTCCGACCGCTGGCAGGTGCTCCGCACAGGCGCGGATTTTAAGCTCCGCTG
>JAVVTL010000114.1:0-2837 GCA_036653715.1 Oscillospiraceae bacterium | reverse complement strand
ACCTGTTTGCCTTGGAGTGCGGACTCGACGGCGTCCTCGATTTTCGCGAAGTCGGCGGCGAGGGAGGTGGGTTTCCCCATGGGGTCATCCTGACCGAAGGGGACAAAAAAGTAGTTTTTGCGATTGAGCAGCACGGCAATATTTGCGGCGCCGCCGGAGAGCGCGTCGTTTGTGGACATGGCGATGACGACCGGTCTGTCGTTGCGCAGATGCGCCTTTGCCGCCATGGTCACGGCTGTGTCGGTGATGCCGTTTGCGAGCTTGCCGAGCGTGTTGCCGGTGCAGGGCGCGATGACGAGCACGTCGAACAGCTTGCCGGGGCCGACCCGCTCCGCCGCGTTTATGCTGCGGATGACGGGCTTGCCGGTTATCTCCTCAAGTCGATGTATGAAGTCCTCCGCCCTGCCGAAGCGGCTGTCGGTGGAGGCGGCGGTCTCGCTCATCAGCGCCGTCAGCTCGCACTCGCGCGAGAGCCGCTCGGCGGCGTTCAGCACCTTTTCATATGTACAGTACGAGCCGCAGAGCGCCAGCCCGATTTTAAGTCCTTCCTTCAATGCTTTCTTCCTCCAGAATGTTGTATACTGCCTTCCGTATCGCGGAGGCAGCCGTCTCGGGTGCCCATTTGCCGGGCAGTCCCTGCGCCCAGAGCGTGCGGATTCCGAGCACCTGCGCCGCCTCAAAGTCCACCCCGCCGGGCTTGGAGGCGAGGTCAATCACAAGCGCGCTCTGCGGCAGCTCGGAGAGCCGCTGCATACCGAGCACGAGCGACGGCACCGTGTTCACCACAATGTCGAAGCCGCCGAGACAGCCCTCGAGCGCACGCGTGTCCAGCGCCTCGAAGCCGTCCGTCTCTATCCACGCGAGGTCGCCGGCGTTGCGGGCGGAAACCGCCACGAGCGCACCGAGCGCCTTGAGTCTCGGCGCAAGCGCCTTGGCTATGCGTCCCCGCCCGATGATGAGCACACGCTTTTTCCAGACCGTCTCCACGGTCTCCTTCATGATGACGCCGATGGCGCCTTCAGCCGTAGCCACTGCGTTTTCCGCCAGCAGCTCCTCGCGCAGATAGTAGTCCCTGAGCACCACGCCGCGCCGCCGCGCCATTGCCGAGGTGTCCGCGTCCGGCATCCCGCAGGCCGCGAGCTGCCCAGGCTCCATTGCGCCCAGTATCTCACCGATACAGTGCGCCTCAGACCCGAGCGGCGCGTTCAGGTAGCCTTTTTTGACCGAGGTCGGCAGCGGCAGCACCACGCATTCGGCACCACGAACCGCCTCATAGGCTCCGTCCGAATGCTTTATCCCGGGCGCAAGCGCCGCCACCTCCATTGCGAAGGTGCGCACCTCATGCCCGTCCCGTAAGAGCTGCACAGCCAGCCTCACCTGTCTTTCGTCACCGCCAATTACGGCAAAAACCATATAACGCCCGCTCCTTTCTCTCCATAGTATGCCGATTTGGCTTGCGGGTGATTGGGCTTTGAGTTATACTTGTGGAAACAGAGCTTGGAGGGAAAAACATGAGCCTTGCCGACGAGATATTTATCAAAAATTGCAGAGACATCTTAGACAACGGATTTTGGGACAGCGCCCTTGACGTCCGCCCCCGCTGGGAGGACGACGGCGCACCCGCGCACACCGTGAAAAGATTCGGAATCGTAAACCGCTACGACCTCACGGGGGAATTTCCCATCCTCACCATACGCCGCACCTATTGGAAATCCGCAATCGACGAGCTGCTTTGGATATGGCAGAAGAAATCAAACGACATACACGAGCTTGGCAGCCACGTCTGGGACCAGTGGGCGGACGAAAACGGCAGCATAGGCAAGGCCTACGGCTATCAGCTTGGCGTAAAGCACCAATACCCCGAGGGCGAGTTCGACCAGGTTGACAGAGTCATCTATGACCTGCGGCACAACCCCGCCTCCCGCCGCATCCTCACCAACATATATAATTTCGGGGACCTGCACGAGATGGCGCTCTATCCCTGTGCCTACTCCATGACCTTTAACGTCACGGGGGACACCCTTAACGCCATCCTCAACCAGCGCAGTCAGGACATGCTCGCCGCGAATAACTGGAACGTCTGCCAATACGCCGCGCTCACCTATATGATGGCGCGCGTGTCGGGGCTTAAGCCCGGTGAGCTGGTGCACGTCATTGCCGACGCGCACATCTATGACCGCCATGTGCCAATAGTCGAGGAAATCCTCAAAAACGCGCCCAAGCCCGCGCCCAAGCTTGTCCTCGACCCCTCTGTCAACGATTTTTACGCCTTCACCAAGAACAGCTTCTCCCTGCCGGGCTATGAGTTCTCGGAGCTGAACGTGAAGATTCCCATAGCGGTGTAAGCCCATGGATGCTATAGTTGCAGTATATTCCGACTGGGGCATCGGCGCGGGAGGGACACAGCCCGTCGTGCTCCCGGAGGACAGACGCCGCTTTGTGGAGCTGACGCGCGGCGCCGCCGTCATCGTCGGGCGCAAGACGCTCGGGGATTTCCCCGGCGGCAAACCCCTGCCAAAGCGCGTCAATATCGTCATAACCCGCAGCGAGTTGAAGCCGGAGGGCTTTCTCGTCGCGCACTCCGTGCAGGAGGCGCTGAAGGAAGCGGAAAAGCACGACAAGGTCTTCGTCCTCGGCGGAGAGAGCGTGTTTCGCGAGTTTTTCCCCCACACAGACCGCGTATTTGTCACAAAAATCAACGACGCGCCCCACTCGGACGCGTTCTTCCCGAACCTTGACGAGGACACAAACTGGCATTGCACCGACAGCGGCGAGCCTCTTATGAGCGGCCCCATCTCCTACCGCTTCTGCGTTTACGAGCGGATAAAATAAACCCA
>JAVVTL010000113.1:0-3076 GCA_036653715.1 Oscillospiraceae bacterium | reverse complement strand
GCGGGGCTATCGGGAGCAGCGGTCGCGGCCGGAGTTTTTGGCGGTGTAGAGGGCGGAGTCGGCGTAGCTGTACAGGTCCTCGCAATCGTTGCCGTTTTCGCGGCAGAGGGCGATTCCGATGCTGGCGGAGAGCGTCACCGACCTGCCGTCGCGCTCATAGCAGTGGCGAATTTTGTCGCACAGCTCGCTTGCCTTGGCGGTCGCAACGGCGGCGGAGGGGATGTTTTTCATGAACACGCAAAATTCGTCGCCGCCCAGCCGCCCGACAATGTCAATCTCGCGGAAGACGGAACGGATTTTCCCCGCGATATTCTCCAACACGTTGTCGCCGAACATGTGCCCGAAATTGTCGTTTATGTCCTTGAAATAGTCGAGGTCTATCATGAGGAAGGCGTGCATGGCGGCGGGGCCGCCGCTCTCGGCGCTTGAAAGAAAGGCGTCGATTTTTCGCATGGCGGTGACTTTGTTGTAGAGACCCGTCATCATGTCGTGCTCGGCGTTGTATTGGAGGTCAAGCTCCGCGCGTTTTTGCTCGTCAATGTCCTCCACATAGGCAAAGCCCTTGACATCGCCGCTGTAGGGGTCCTCAAACATGTGCAGGGCGCAGCTCATCCATCTGAAAGCGCCGTCGTCGTCAAGCTTGCGGTACTGGAAGACCGTGCGGCGGCTGCCGCCCTTGAAGGCGCGCAGGACGGAGGCGCGGTTCAGCTTGGCTATAAACAGGTCCACGTCGTCGGGGCAGATGCCGCGGCGGGCGAAGGCGGGAATCATGGTGTCGTAGTCGTTGGTGAGGCGTATGCCGTATTTCTCGCCCCAAAGCTCGTGGCCCTTGACAATGATGCCGAGGGAGAGATTAAATTCATAGGCGAGCGTGGCTCGCGCGACCATGCACTCGTAGAGGTATTGCTCCTCCCTTGCGCGCTGCTCCTTGAGCTTGCGGTCGTTTATGTTGGCGTGGTAGAGGCGGATGAACAGCGATTCGGTGTCGGGGTCGCGGATGATGGTGACGGTTGCCTCGTACCACTCGACGAGGTCGCTGCCGACCTTGCGGCGGTAGGAGAAGCTGAACATCTTCTGTCCCTGGGCGTAAAGCTCGGCAATATGCTCCGGCGAGAGCTGATAGAGCAGCATATCCTGATGCTCCTCCGCCACGACGGTTTTGGCGACATGCCCGAGAATTTCGGAAAACGGCATGTCAGAGGTGACGGGTATGTAGGCGGACCAGAATTCGTGGATGAAAACCGCCCTGTCGCGGGTGCTGTCGACCTCGCATATCAGTAGCTTGTCGGCGGTCATGGTTTTTCCGAATTCATGCTCTTTTTTGAGCCTGCTGAGCAGGGAGATGTTTTTCTCCACGCCGATGGCGCGCTGCGGCAGGCCGTTATCGTCAAATATTGTGGTGAGGGAAAGCTCGTAGTCGTGCAGCTCGCCCTTCAGGTCGCAGGTTTTGATGACGCAGCTTGCGCTCGGTGCGCCGGCGTCGATGCGGCGGTACATGTCGAGGTAGGCGTTCACGCAGCCGGGCTGAAGAATGCCGCGCCTGACGATGGTTTCCGGCCCTTTTTCCACGACGGAGGGCAGGCCGTAAATGTCCGGCACGTCATTGAAGAAGAACAGCTGGCGGGTGAGAATGTTGTATTCGAAGGTGGTGACGTCGCTGAGCCGCATGGCGATTTCGTAGCGCTTTTCGTTTGTGCGCAGCGCCTCTGCGAGGCGGCGTCTGTAGTCCTCGACGAGATGCCTGCCGAAAAATTCGCCGTCCTGCTGGTCGCCGTTCGGGGAGGAGCAATGCAGGTGGAGAATGCGCCATTCGCCGTCGAATATTTTGCAGGTGACGGAAAAGCGGTTGCGCAGCTCGAGCAAAATGGGCGAGCTGCCTTTTTCCATCGCGAAAAGCTCGCCGTAGACCTGAGTCACGCCGTCGCTTATCGGGATGGTGTCGTACCACTGCTTTGTGATGGTGAAGCACCCGTCCCAAGAGCCTGCCTCTGCTTTCAGGAGGGCATCCGCCTCGCGGAGATTGCGGCATATTTCGTTTGCGCCCGCGCCGATCCATGAGACGTCCGGGTGCAGGCAGGCGCGGAACGCGGCTACATCGCGTTCCTCAAAATAGATATGAAACACACGGCGGACAAAGTCCGTCGCCTGCTCGTATATATCAGAAAGCTTTTCCAAAGGCTAAACCTCCAGCGGCGCGGCTGTGCGCATACATAAAATGGCATGGAAATGCGGATAAACCGCGCAATGTAACCATATAGTGCGGGGCGCAGCAGCCCCGGTGTGGATATTATAACATAAGGAACCGTAATATCAAGCGCAACGCCATATCGCAACGATTTTAAATTATAGCCCGCCGCCCCCGCGAAAACAAGCGCATCCCGTCGAATCCCCCCGCCCCCGCATATTGGTTGGGGAATACGGTTATTGGCATACAAAAAGGAAGGACCGTCCTCGGACAGTTCTTCCTTCAGCCTGTCAAAAAAGCGCTGTTCACCCAATTAAACACGGGGGAAAAGTTTGAAAATGGGGGCGAAAGCCCCCTTTTCATTTAAATTCCCCGCCGCAGCGGCAGTTTAGTTTGTCAAAAAATGCATTTTTTGACAAACTAAAAGGAAGAACCGTCCGAGGACGGTTCTTCCTTTTTGGTACGCCATGAGGGATTCGAACCCCCGACCTTCTGGTCCGTAGCCAGACGCTCTATCCAGCTGAGCTAATGGCGCATAAGCGCTTAAGTATGATAGCACAGCCGGACGAGGATTGCAAGGGTATTTTCAAAGTTTAACGCAGGGAAACTTCAAAGTTCAGCGCAGAATGGTCTCGCTGATATTGTCTGCCAGCTCGCCGGCGGCGTGGAGTGCCTTGCCGAGCATGTTTTTTGTCTTTTTTCTCGGTGCCACCGTCAGTCCGAGAGAGGTGCCGACTATGAGCCCCATCCCCATGCCTTTGACGAAATTCATGTTGTTTGCTGAATTCATTGCGCATTTCCTCCAAAAAGTATTCGCATATTCGCCCTGCTATTATGTGCCGCAGACGGCAATAATATGGTTTGCCCGAGCAAGTAAAATGTGGTACAATA
>JAVVTL010000112.1:0-3097 GCA_036653715.1 Oscillospiraceae bacterium | reverse complement strand
TGCTTTTCGTATATAGGGGGGATAAATCCCCCCTATACGATATTTAGTAGTGCCAGGATATTCAGATAGGTCTGCGTGAGGTCGTAGCGGGAGAAGACGGCGTCCGCGATGCGGACGAGGTCTGCGCCCAGAACAAGGGACAAGCCGAAGCACACAAGCCCCAGCGTCAGCAGGAGCACGGTGACGAACGACGTCAGCTTCCACGCTTTTTTCACAGGTCATCCTCCGTTCTCTCCGCGCACCAGCTTTCGCCGCCGCGCAACACGAGATTTACAAAGCCGATGACACAGCGGAGGAAAAACCAAACCGCCAAAAAAATCACCGGCACGCCGAGCACCGCGACGCACAGCCCCGCGCCGCAAAGCAGCATGACATCCGAAAACACGGTGATACCGCCAAAGCCGAGCGTGATGACGAAAACACCGCTCACGCACAGCGCCGCGCCGAGCGCCAAAATTGCGAGCGCCGCGACTGTCAGCAAAAGCGCCGCGGGCAGGCAGACGATTACGCCGAAAAGGACGTAGAGCGCCACGCGCCAGCCGACCGTGCGCGGCTTTTCCCGCCGCTCCGGCTCGGAATACGGCTCCGGCTCGGGCAGGAGAATCTCTGTCTCTGCCGCCGCAACGGCAATCTCTCGCACTGCGGGCAAAGCCGACGGCTCGTCCTCGGTGACGGAATCGTCCTCCGGGACGGAATCGAGCAGGGCTTCGATATCCGGAAAATCCTCGGGCGCGACAAGCTCCGGCTCGCGCGGCGGCTCCGCGTCCGCTTCGGGCTCGGCGTCGGAAATCGGCTCCGGCTCCCGCGCATCGTCCGCGAGCGCTTCGGGCACAGGCTCCGGCGGGACAAGCCCATCGGGCGCGGCCTCCGCTTCGGGCGCGTCGTTTTCAAGCTCCGGCTCCTCGGAGGGGGCATAGCCGCGCAGCTCGGATATAGCCGCCCTTATGGGGCTGCCGAGCCGGGAAAGCAGCTCCTCCTCGCTCTCTGCCGTGTCAAAGCTTGCGGAGTATTTGGCGAGGACCTCGGCCCTGTCGCGCTCCGTCATGCCGGCAAGAAGCTTTTCAAGCTCCGCCAAAAATTTGTTTCTGCCTATAACGGTCACCTCCCATTCCTCCCCGAGCCGATCTGCGCTGCGGGGAATAAAATGACCGGCTACATTATAATGATTATAACGTACCCGGTCAAGGCAGAAATTATTAACTTTCGGTTCGAATCTCCAGCTCACGCAGCTTTACGTCGTCGCGGAAGACCTTTATTAAGTAGAGTGTGCCGCCCGAGAGCGGCCCGAAGATGAAATGACCGTCCTCGTCGGTCACGAAGCGGGAGATGAGGATGAGGGCGTCCTGCTCGCCGGGGAGAAAGAGCAGCACGATTGCGCCCTCCACCGGCGCGCCGCCCGCGTCCAGCACCCGCCCGCAGATTGCCGCGCTGTGCTCCTCCTGCGGTCGGAAATCCGTCTGCACCTGCTCTCCGGGCAGGGGCCGAAAATAAAACTTGCCGTATGTGCTCAAAGCGTGTCTCAGCTCCTTATTACCGTCTGCTAACACATTATATATAAACTTCGCCTCCCTTGTGCTTGACAACTGCCGGATAATTGAATAATATTGATGTTCAGTTACGATGTGCGGGGAAAGCCGGCGTCGGAAAAGGAGTATACACTATGGCCAAGGAAAAGAAAGTCGAACAGATTACCGACATGGAGGTCGATTTTGCCCAGTGGTTCACGGACATCTGCACAAAGGCGGAGCTTGTGGATTATTCCGGCGTAAAGGGTCTTTTCATTCTGCGCCCCTACGGCTATGCCATATGGGAGAACATACAGTCCGAGCTTGACCGGCGGTTTAAGGCGACGGGACACGAGAACGTCTCCATGCCCCTGCTCATACCCGAGAGCCTTCTCCAAAAAGAGAAGGACCACGTCAAGGGCTTTGCGCCGGAGTGCGCATGGGTCACGATGGGCGGGAGCGAGGAGCTTCAGGAGCGGCTTTGCATCCGCCCCACCTCCGAGACGCTGTTTTGCGACCACTGGTCGCATATCGTCCACTCGTGGCGCGACCTGCCCTGCCTCTACAACCAATGGTGCAGCGTCCTGCGCTGGGAAAAGACCACCCGCCCCTTCCTGCGCGGGCGCGAATTCCTTTGGCAGGAGGGACACACCATCCACACCACCGAGCAGGAAGCGCGTGAGGAAACCCTCCGCATGCTGGACGTATACGCCGAGCTTTGCGAGAGCTACCTTGCCATGCCCGTCATCAAGGGCAACAAGACCGACAAGGAAAAATTCGCCGGCGCCGTGAACACCTACACCATCGAGTGCATGATGCACGACCACAAGGCGCTTCAGAGCGGCACGAGCCACTATTTCGGCGACGGCTTCACCCGCGCTTTTGACATCGCCTTCACCGATAAGGACAACACGCTCAAATATCCGCATCAGACCTCTTGGGGCATGTCCACCCGCATAATCGGCGGCATCATCATGACCCACGGCGACAACAACGGCCTCGTCCTGCCTCCGCGCATTGCGCCCGTGCAGGCCGTCGTCATCCCCATCGCCATGCACAAGGAGGGCGTTGCGGACAAAGCTCAAGAGCTTGTGGCAAGGCTCAAGGCCGCCGGCCTGCGCGTCAAGGGCGACTTTTCCGACAACTCTCCCGGCTGGAAGTTCGCCGAATGGGAGATGAAGGGCGTGCCCCTGCGCATCGAAATCGGCCCCAAGGACATTGAGGCCGGCAAATGCGTCGCCGCAAGACGCGACAACGGCGAAAAGTGCGACGTTTCCCTCGCCGAGCTTGAGACGCGCATCCCCGAGCTGCTCGACGCCGTTCAGCTTGGCATGTTCGATAAGGCCAAGAAAAACCTCGACGAGCACACCTACACCGCCAAGACCACCGACGAGGTCTGCGAAGCCCTTAAAAACGGCGGCGGCTTTGTCAAGACCATGTGGTGCGGCGACGAAGCCTGCGAGCTCGCCATGAAGGACAAAGCCGGCGTCTCGAGCCGCTGCATCCCCTTCGAGCAGCAGCGCGTCGGCGAGGTCTGCCCCATCTGCGGCAAGCCCGCCAAGGAAATGATTATCTGGGGCGTGGCGTATTAA
>JAVVTL010000111.1:0-3099 GCA_036653715.1 Oscillospiraceae bacterium | reverse complement strand
CTGTTGGCTTGTGATATAATGAATAATTATTCCGCTCTGACTTGGGGGCGGGGGATTTTATGTTTCGGGGGCTTTTGCAACGGAAAAACAAATTAGGCGCAGTGACACCGATATGACCGAGGGTGTTATCTGGAAGCAGCTGCTCGGCTTTGCCCTGCCGCTTATGGTCGGTCTTATATTTCAGCAGCTATACAACACCGTCGACGCCATAGTTGTCGGCAAATTCGTCAGTATGCAGGCCTTCGCCGCCGTCGGAAGCACAAGCAGCATCATCAACATGCTCGTCGGCCTTTGCGCGGGACTCTCCTCCGGCGCCGGCGTCGTCATCTCCCAGTCCTACGGGACGAGGGACTACGATAAACTGAGCGACTCCGTACATACGACCATGCTGCTTACCTTTATCCTCTCCGTCATCATCACCATCGTCGGCGTGCTCATCGTCCCGCCCATGCTCCGCCTTATGGCGACGCCGGCCGACGTGTTCGACGAGGCCCGCGGCTACCTCACCATCTACTTCGCCGGCATAGCCGGACTGCTCGTCTACAACATGGCCTCCGGCATACTCCGCGCCGTCGGCGATTCGCGGCACCCGCTCTATTTTCTCATCTTCTCCGCCCTCGTGAACATCGTCTTCGACCTGCTGTTCGTACTCGTGTTCCACCTCGGCGTGAACGGCGTCGCCTATGCCACAATCCTCTCGCAATTCCTCTCCGCCGTGCTGGTGCTCTACACCCTCTCCCGCACCGACGCGCCCTATGCCCTCCACTGGAAAAAGCTCCGCATCGACCGCGAGATGTTCAGGCGGATTCTCTCCATCGGTATGCCCTCCGGCATCCAACAGGCGCTGACCGCCTTTTCCAACATCTTCGTCCAATCGTATGTGAACGTCTTCGGCTCCGCCTGCATGGCGGGCTGGGCGGCCTATGGCAAGCTCGACATCTTCATCGTCATCCCTTTGCAGAGCCTCGCGCTCGCCTCCACCACCTTCGTCGGACAAAACTACGGCTCCGCCAGGCTCTCGCGGGCAAGGCAGGGCGTCAAAACCGCCATGCTGTCCTCGGCGGTCATCACAGCCGCGCTCTCCGCCCTGCTCATTTTATTTGCCGAGCCGCTGGTGCGCCTATTTAACGACGACGCGGAGGCCATCACCTACGGCGTGCTTTTCATCACCTTTGCCGGGCCCTTCTATATCACCATGTGCCCCGTTCAGATATACGCGGGCTCCCTGCGCGGCACGGGCCACGCGGCGGCGCCCATGCTGATAATGCTCGCGTCCTTTGTCGCCTTCCGCCAGCTCTACCTCTATGTCGGCGGGCTTTGCGGCGGCGGACTGACGCTCGTGGCGCTCGCCTATCCCGTCGGCTGGGTGCTCTGCGCCGTTCTCATGACCATCGTCTATTTCCGAAGCGACGTCGCAAAAGCCAAGGACGATGTATAATTTCAGGTAAATTCCGTCAATCATATTACCGACTACTTAATTGAAAGCCGGTACCTTATGACTGACACAAACAACGAAAAAACCGTCCTGCTCGTCGCCTTCTATAACATCAAGGCCTTAGGCGCGCGGTATCTTGAAGCCGCCCTCAGGAGGGCGGGCTATCGCGTCGTCACGGTCTTCTACAAGGACTTCAACAGCCTCCACCCGCAGCAGACCACGGAGACAGAGCTTGAACTGCTCGCCTCCGTGATAGCGCGGGAGAGGCCGTTTTTGATTGGTTTTTCCGTCATGAGCTCCATGTATCTTGACACCGTCAACCGCGTCATTGAGCGCGCCCGCTCGTGCTCGGCGGCGAAGACCGTCTGCGGCGGAGCCTACGCCACCATGTTTCCCGAGCGCTTTCTGGACGCGGGCGTGGACTTCGTTCTGCGCACCGACGGCGAAATCACGCTCCGACAATTGGCGGACGCGCTCTCCCGCGGCGGCGACTGGCGCGGCATTCCCTCTCTCTGCTATCGCGGCGCGGCGGGGAACGTCATGAACGAAATCGGCAATCTCCTTGCGGACATTGACGGCTACGGCCTGCCCTCCGTCGAGTGCGAAAACGCGCTGTTCATCGAGCACGGCACGCTGAAGCGCGGCGACCCGCAGCTTGACATTCTGAGCTATGAGGTCATCGCCTCGCGCGGCTGCCCCTTCACCTGCTCCTACTGCTGCTGCGTGAATCTGCGCCGACTGTTCCCAAAGGACGTGAAATTCGTCCGCACCCGCAGTGTGGCAAGCGTAATCGAGGAGCTGACAGTCGCAAAGCGCAAGCTCAAAAAGCTGGTCTTTGTCCATTTCTACGACGAGATTTTCCCGAATCTCCCCGGCTGGGTGGACGAATTTGTCGTCGAATACAAAAAGCACATCAACCTGCCCTTCACCATCTGGTCGCACCCCAAGATGATAGACGCGCAGGTGCTGCGCAAGCTCGTCTCCGTCGGTCTGACGGAGGTCATCATGGGTATCCAGTCCGGCTCGGAGCGCGTGCGCAGGGACGTTTTTCACCGCTACGAGACGCAGGAGGACATAATAAACGCCACGCGTGTTATCCGCGAGGCGGGGGTATCGTGGGCGAGCTATGACTTCATGCTCCAGCACCCGTTTGAGACGCTTGAGGACCTGAAGGAGACGTATTTTTTAGCGCAGCGCCTCTCCCGTCCCTTTGAATTGCAGCTCCACGGCCTGAATTTTCTGCCCGGCACCGATATCGTCGGCATGGCGATAGCGCAGGGCAAGCTGACGCGGGAGCAGATGGACAAGGTCATGTACGCCCCCATGCAGGAGCAGTTCGGCGCTTATTGGAAGCGCGAAAACGAGCTTATGAGCAGGCTTTGGTATCGCATGACCTACTGCCTGCAATTTCCCGGCGCAAGCCGCACCGTCCAACGCTTTGAGCAGGACCCCGCCGCGCACGAGGAGGAAATAAACGCCTGCTACGAGCACTGCCAAAGGCTGTTTAAGCGGCGCTACTATATAAAAAAATTCAGCGTCGTAATGAAGCGCGTCACCATGACGCGCCCCCCGCTGAAACGCGCGGCAATGTGATTGCAGGCGCGAAATAACGCCGCACTGCGGCGTTATTTTTCCGTTCGGTCTATTGACTTGACGTTTTTTTC
>JAVVTL010000110.1:0-3212 GCA_036653715.1 Oscillospiraceae bacterium | reverse complement strand
GCGAAGGGATTAGGGGATTAAAATCTCTTTGACGAGGAACTCGCGGCCGCTGATTACTTCGGCGTCTTTTTCGCCGCAGTGGGGGCAGAAGCCTTCGTTTTTGATGACGTTGAAGACGCGCTTGCACTTTCGGCAGACGGCGTTGCCCTCCTCGACTTCGATTTTCAGCTTGGTATTTTGATATTGCGTCTCATAGACCACGGCGGGGTACAGCTCCTCCACATAGGCGGGGACGACGCCGGACAGCTCGCCGATTTGCAAAACGATGGTGTCGATAACGTCAATGCCGTTCTCCTTGGCAAAGGCGTCAACAGTTCTCAGAGCTTCTCTCACAACGCTCAGCTCGTGCATAAAATGCCTCCCGTTTTCCATATTTTTCTGCCCGCAGAGTACCACAATGCCGCTGTAAAGTCAACGAAAGAACATGAGGTTGTGGTTAGACCAACACAGACCGGCCTTTTTGACAAAATTTTGACTAAAATATGTGCGAAGTCCCACCTTGCGCGTGGACTGCCCAACCTTTATAATTGTAGTGTAAGAGATTTTAGTTATATTCGACATATTTGTGAGGAAAGAGGTAAAAAGATGGCTTTCAGATCATCCATTCTCAAGCTGGCAAGCAAGATAAGTATCGAATGCGGTACCTATACCGGCATTACCCCCTCCGACCCGGAGTACATGATACTTGACCCCGTCGTGACGGACGAGATGGCCGAGATAGGCATGCACATCAAGGTCAGAAGCCCCCGCTCCATCGAGGAGATAGCAAAAAAGGCCGGCAAGCCGCTCGACTACACCCAAAAAATGGTGGATATGCTCGCGGGCATAGGCATGGCCCGCTGCGTCTACGAGGGCGAAAAAGAAACCTACTACTATCCCATTTGGGTTCCCGGCATCATGGAGGGAATGCTCACCGTGGATGAGCAGGTCAAAAAATATCCCGTCATCGCCGAGTGCTTTGAGCGCTACACAAAATACAGAACCGCGATATTGGTGCCCAATGTCCCCGCCGGCATGGGCCCGATGCGCGTTATGCCCGTCGGCTCCGCGATAGCCTCGGACTCCCGCGCCGCCTCCTATGACGAGGTTGACCACATAATCGAGCGCGCATGGGCAATATCCGTCGGCCCCTGCTCCTGCCGCCGCACACGCCGCATAATGGGCGAGGGCTGCGGCCACCTTGAGGAGGACATGTGCCTCTATATCGACGATAACGCCAAGTTCTTTGTCAAGCAGGGCAGTCACCGCCTTGTCAGCAAGGACGAGGCCCGCGCCATCCTGAAGCGCGCCGAGGACAACGGCCTTGTCCACGAGATAAACGCCGCCGAGGGCGTGGACGGCTCCACCGCCATCTGCAACTGCTGCGGCTGCTCCTGCTTCGCCCTGCGGCTCGGCGAATACTTTAACCACACCGATATGCTCCGCTCCAACTACGTCGTCCGCGTGGACAGAAGCAAGTGCGTGGCCTGCGGACTCTGCATGGAAAACTGCCAGATGGGCGCGCTCAAGCTCGGTCAAAAGCTCTGCGCCACCTATGGCGAGCGCGAGGTCGTGCAGCCCAGCGCCTACGACACCATCTGGACAAAAAATAACTGGAACGTCGATTACCGCACCAACCGCAAAAACGTCACCGAGAGCGGCACGGCCCCCTGCAAGGTCGACTGCCCCGCGCATATCCCCGTTCAGGGCTACATAAAGCTCGCCTCTCAGGGGCGTTACCTTGAGGCGCTCGAGCTCATCAAAAACGAGAACCCCTTCCCGGCGGTCTGCGGACGCATCTGCAACCGCGCCTGCGAGGACGCCTGCACCCGCGGCGACGTGGACTCCCCGATAGCTATCGACGAAATCAAAAAATTCATAGCCGACAAGGAGCTTTCCGCCGAGACGCGCTTTGTCCCCAAAATGCTGAATCAGACCGGCAAGCCCTTCACGGAAAAAATCGCCGTCATCGGCGGCGGCCCCTCCGGCCTGTCCTGCGCGTATTATCTCGCCGTCAAGGGCTACCCCGTCACCGTGTTCGAGAAAAACAACAAGGTCGGCGGAATGCTCACCGGTGTCATCCCCGAGTTCCGTCTCGAAAAGAACGTCGTTGACGCCGAGATTGATGTCCTGCGCGAGCTGGGCGTCGAGTTCAAATGCGGCGTCGAGGTCGGAAAAGACGTAACCGTAGCCGCACTGCGCGAAGAGGGCTACAAGGCCTTCTATCTCGCCGCCGGCGCATGGAAGAGCAGCAAGGTCGGCTGCGCGGGCGACGATATGGACGGCGTATTCGGCGGAGTCGAGTTCCTGTATCAGGTCGGTGCCGGCAACAAGCCCGAGATAGGCAAGAACGTCGCCGTCATCGGCGGCGGCAACACCGCCATGGACGTCAGCCGCACGGCAGTGCGTCTCGGCGCGGAGAAGGTCTATGTCATCTACCGCCGCACACAGGACGAAATGCCCGCCGCCGAGGAGGAATATGCGGACGCAGTCGCCGAGGGCGCGGAGTTCAAGTTCCTCATGGCACCTGCCGCCATAATCGGCGATGGCAGGGTTCGCGAGCTGAAGCTTCAGGTCATGGAGCTTGGCGAGGCGGATGCGAGCGGTCGCCGCAAGCCCGTCCCCGTCGAGGGCAAATTTGAGACGCTCAGCGTCGATTCCGTCATCGCGGCAATCGGACAGAGCGTCGAGCTGGGCGCCATGCTCGAGGGCAGCAAGGCCGCGCGTGGCAAAAACGGCACAGTCGTCGTTGACCCCGTCACACTTCAGACCGGCGAGGCGGATATATTCGCGGGCGGCGATGTCGTCACCGGCGCGAGCTTTGCGATAAACGCCATAGCCGCCGGAAAAGAAGGCGCTGTCTCCATCCACCGCTTTGTGCACGAGGGACAGGACCTCGTCCTCGGGCGCGACCGCAAGGAATATCTCGCGCTCGACAGAAAAGGCACCTATATCCCCAGCGGCAGCTACAAGAGCGCCCCGCGCCAGAAGCCCGTCGGCGGAACCGTCGAGGAGGCGAAAAAGACCTTCAGCGATTTGCGCGGCACCTTCACAGAGGAGCAAATGAAGCGCGAAACCGAGCGCTGCCTCGGCTGCGGCGCCGTAGTTGTTGACGAGCCGCTATGCGTGGGCTGCGGCATTTGCACGACAAAGTGCAAGTTTGACGCCCTAAAGCTCGAGCGCGTCCGCGACGTAAAGGGCCTCGACTACGACAAGCTCGTCCCCACCGTCGC
>JAVVTL010000109.1:0-3257 GCA_036653715.1 Oscillospiraceae bacterium | reverse complement strand
GGCGGACAGGGTGGGATTCGAACCCACGGACGGTTGCCCGTCACCTGATTTCGAGTCAGGGCCGTTATGACCACTTCGATACCTGTCCTTGGCGTAGATGATTATACATAAGCGGCGCGGAAAAATCAAGCTAAATAACGCGCGGGGGCGGGAAACGGGGAAGTTCGGGCTGGTATTTTTGCTCCGCGCGTTATATACTGTCAGATTGTATCGACGCCGCAGCCGCGCGACAAGCGGCGTCAAGCTATATATCACCCGGAGGGAAACGCATGTCCGAACACGCAATCAACGAGACAAAAACAGCCGTGAAGCTTTTCAGGGCCTTTGCCATGTGGCTCTGCATCGCCGGCGTTATAGGCCTCGCGGGAGGGCTTGCGGGCGCACTGTTTCACACCGGCGTGGAGCTCGCCACAGACTTTCGCGGGACACATCCGTGGCTGCTGTGGCTCCTGCCCATCGGCGGGCTTGTCATCGCCGCTCTCTATAAGCTCACAAAAATGGAGACAACCAACACAAACGCCATCATCGACTCCATACATTTCGGCGACAACGTGCCGCTCAGACTCGTCCCGGTCATCCTAATCGGCACGGTGATAACCCACCTCTGCGGCGGCAGCGCGGGACGAGAGGGCGCGGCGCTGCAAATCGGCGGCGGCCTCGGCTGCAACATCGGCCGACTCTTTCGGCTGGGAGAAAAGGACATGCGCCTTGCCACGCTCTGCGGTATGAGCGCCGTCTTCTCCGCCCTGTTCGGAACGCCGCTCACGGCCACGCTTTTTGCGCTGGAGGTCATCAGCGTCGGTCTGCTGTATTATTCCGGGCTTGTGCCCTGTATGGCGGCGTCGCTCGCGGCCTATGGCATAACCCGCCTGTTCGGCATAGCGCCGACACGCTTTGTTCTCGCCTCGCCGCCGCTCGGCGCGGATTTGCTTTGGCGCGTCGCCGTGCTCGCCATAGTCTGCGCCGTGGTCAGCTCTGTATTCTGCATCGTGATGCACGCGGCAGAGCGCCTTGCGGCGAAAAAACTGCCAAACGTCTTTGTGCGCATCGTATTAGGCGGCGTCGCGGTGATTGCCCTGACCTATCTCGTCGGCACAACGGACTATAACGGCGCGGGTATGTCGGTTATCAGAACGGCAATTGAGGGCGGCACCGCCCGCCCCTTCGCCTTTTTTTGGAAGCTTATTTTTACCGTCGTGACGCTCTCCTGCGGCTTCAAGGGCGGCGAGGTCGTGCCGACCTTCTGCATAGGCGCGACGCTCGGCTGCGTCGTGGGACAGCTCCTTGGCATACCCCCGGGCTTTGCGGCGGCAATCGGGCTTGTCGCCGTGTTCTGCGGCGCAGTCAACTGCCCCATCGCCTCCATCATGCTCTCGATTGAGCTGTTCGGCTCCGGCGCACTCATATATTTTGCCGTCGCCTGCATCATCTCCTACATGCTCTCCGGCTATTTCGGGCTGTACAGCAGTCAGCGGATAATGTACTCCAAGAGCACGGCGGAATTTATCAACATCAGCGCGAGATGAAAAACAGCGCCTCGGCCCAATATCCGCTTCCAAGCGCGGGTAAACTGTGCTACAATGAAAACAAAAACTGTCGGGAGTGATGAGCATGCCAAAAAGCGACTGGTACAAAAATATGGCAGTCTATCAAATATGGCCGCGCAGCTTCTGCGACGGCAACGGCGACGGCGTGGGCGACCTCTGGGGCGTTCTCTCGAAGCTTGACTATATCAAGAGCCTCGGCATGGACGCCATTTGGTTTTCACCCCTCTACCCCTCGCCGAACGCCGATTTCGGCTATGATATTTCGGATTACCGCAGCATCAACCCGGAATACGGCGATATGGACATCTTTAAACAGGTGCTGGACGGCGCGCACGAGCGCGGTATGCGCGTCATCATGGACCTCGTGGTGAACCACACCTCCGACGAGCACGAGTGGTTCAAAAAAAGCCGCGACAAAAACAGCCCCTACCACGACTACTACATTTGGCGACCCGGCAAGGAAAACAAGCAGGGCAAGCTCAAGCCGCCAAACAACTGGGACAGTCTTTTCGAGGGCGGCGCTTGGGAATATGACGAGGAGGTGGGCGAATATTACCTCCACATCTTCGCCAAAAAGCAGCCGGATTTGAACCACGACAACCCCGCCGTGCGCGAGGAGGTCAAGTCTGTCATGCGCTTTTGGCTGGACCTCGGCGTGGACGGTTTCCGCGAGGACGTCATCACCTTCATCTCCAAGGAGGAGGGCCTGCCGGACGCGTTCCCCAAGCTCCCCGCCGGCACGGGGATGCCATACTATGTAAATGGCCCGCACGTCCACGAATACCTCAAGGAATATCGCGCAGTGGCGGACGAATACGACTGCATGCTGCTGGGCGAAGGCCCGCGCATGGAGCCGGAGACGGCGCTTGCGTATCAGGAGAGCGGCGAATTGGACCTCATGTTCAATTTCTCGCACATGGAGGCAGATTGCCTCATAACCGATTTCATACAGCGCCCCTTTGACCTTATGAAGCTCAAAACCGCGTTCGGGAAATGGCAGCGCAGGATAAACGGCAAGGCGTGGAACACGCTGTATATCGAAAACCATGACCACCCGCGCGTCATAAGCCGATATGGCAGCGAGAAATACCGGGTGGAATCCGGCAAGCTGCTGGCGGCGGCATATATGCTCCAGCAGGGAACGCCCTTTGTGTATCAGGGGCAGGAGATAGGCATGACGAATCTCCGCCTGCCGCGAGCGGATATGTACGTTGACGTTCAGCTTAAAAACAATATCCGCATAGCGTCAAAGTTTATGTCGCGCTCGAAGATATTGGAGTTAGCTCAAAACTCCTGCCGCGACTCCGCGCGGACGCCGATGCAGTGGACGGCGGGGAAAAACGCCGGCTTCTCCGAGACGCGCCCTTGGTTTTATGTGAACGACAACTACCGCGAGGTAAACGTGGAGGCGCAGGAGAGCGACCCGGACTCTCTGCTGAACTTCTACCGCGAGCTTGTGAAGCTCAAGAAAGAGGACAAGGCAGCGATTTGGGGCGACTACACCGAGTATCTCCACGCCGACCGCGACTTCTATGTCTACAGCCGCGAGTATCACGGCAGACGCATGCTCGTCATCTGCTGCTTCTCCGTCGAGGCGCCGTACTTCACCGCGCCGGAGGGCTTCGACCTGCTCGACGGCAAGCTGATTTTGAAAAACTACGAGATGAATATAGTCGGCAACAACGGCTTCACCGCAAGACCCTACGAACT
>JAVVTL010000108.1:0-3358 GCA_036653715.1 Oscillospiraceae bacterium | reverse complement strand
GGGGGTTAAAAATCGGCGCTGCCGACGGTGCGGGGGTGGGGGAGGACGTCGCGGATGTTGGCGACGCCGGTGAGGTACATGATGAGCCGCTCAAACCCGAGGCCGTAGCCCGCGTGGCGGCAGGAGCCGTAGCGGCGCAGGTCGAGATACCACCAATAATCCTTCTCGTCAAGCCCGCATTCCGACATGCGCGACTGCAAAACCGCAAGGCGCTCCTCGCGCTGGCTGCCGCCGACTATCTCACCGATGCCGGGGACAAGGCAATCCGCCGCCGCGACGGTCTTGCCGTCGTCGTTCAGGCGCATGTAGAAGGACTTGATTTCCTTGGGATAATCCGTGACGAAAATCGGTTTTTTGAAGACCTTTTCGGTGAGGTAGCGCTCGTGCTCGGTCTGCAAATCACAGCCCCAGCTCACCTTAAAATCAAACTCGTCGTTGTGTGGGGTGAGCAGCTCCACCGCCTCGGTGTAGCTCACCCTGCCGAAGTCGGCGGAGGAGACGTGACCGAGCCGCGCGAGCAGGTCCTTATCGACAAAGCTGTTGAAAAACTCCATCTCCTGCGGGCAGCGCTCGAGCACGCGGCCGATGACGTATTTTATCATCGCCTCGGCATTGTCCATGTAGTCCGAGAGGTCGGCAAACGCCATCTCCGGCTCTATCATCCAAAATTCGGCGGCGTGGCGGGCGGTATTGCTCTTTTCCGCGCGGAAGGTGGGGCCAAAGGTATAGACGTCGCCAAATGCCATGGCGAAGTTCTCGGCGTTTAGCTGTCCGGAGACGGTGAGGCTTGTGCTCTTGCCGAAGAAATCCTCGGAGAAATCGACCTTGCCGTCCTCCGTGCGGGGGGGCTTGTCCATATCGAGCGTGGTTACTCTGAACATCTCACCCGCGCCCTCGCAGTCCGAGCCGGTTATGAGCGGCGTGTGGACATAGACGAAGCCGTTTTGCTGGAAAAACTCGTGTATCGCTGCGGCGGCGACGCTGCGGACGCGGAAAACCGCCGAAAACAGGTTTGTGCGCGGGCGCAGATGCTGAATGCTGCGGAGAAATTCGATGCTGTGGCGCTTCTTTTGCAGGGGATAGTCCGGCGAGGACTCGCCCTCCACAAAGATGTCCGCCGCCTTCAGCTCAAAGGGCTGCTTGGCGTCGGGCGTCAGGACGAATACGCCTTTTATTATGAGTGCGGCGCCCACGTTTTGGTGAGCTATCTCGTCATAATTGCCTATGCCGCCCCTTTCAAAAACAACCTGGAGACACTTGTGACAGGAGCCGTCGGACAGCTCGACGAAGCCGAAGTTTTTCATGTCCCTCACAGTCCGCACCCAGCCGCATACGGTGAGTTCCTGTCCGTCGAAGGCCTTGGGGTCTGCAAAGAGGCCGGAGATTTTCTGCCTTTTCATTTGGCGCCGTTCCTTTCTGTGTAAATTTATGCGCGGCATGTTGTTATAGCCGCGTTTAAGTATTATACTCATATACAAAGCTTTTTTCAACATCTTTTATATCGGAGGCGCAAAATGTCAAGGATATTCAATAACGTAACCGAGCTGGTCGGAAAAACGCCGCTTATAGCCATCTCACGCTTCGCGGCGGCAAACGGCGCGTCGGGCGCGCGCGTTTTGGCGAAGCTTGAACGCCAGAACCCCGCCGGCAGCGCGAAGGACAGAGTCGCCCTCTCCATGCTGCGCGACGCGGCGGCGGACGGCAGGCTCGCCCCCGGCGGACTTGTCATAGAGCCGACGAGCGGCAACACCGGCATCGGCATAGCCGCCATGGCGGCCTGTCTCGGCTATGAGGCCGTCATCGTCATGCCCGACTCCATGAGCCCCGAGCGCATCACCCTCATCAGAGCCTACGGCGCGCGCATCGTCCTGACCCCCGGCGCGGGCGGCATGGCCGCCGCCATCCAAAAGGCGGAGGAGCTGCACCGCGAAAACCCCGGCAGCATCATCGCCGGGCAATTCGATAACCCCGCAAACCCCCGCGCACATTATCTCTCCACCGGGCCGGAGATTTGGGACGACACCGACGGCGAGGTCGATATTTTCGTCGCGGGTGTCGGCACGGGCGGCACGATAACGGGCGTCGGCCGCTGTCTCAAGGAGAAAAACCCCGACCTTACCGTCGTCGCCGTGGAGCCTGCCGCCTCCCCCCTGCTCTCGGGCGGCAAGGCCGGGCCGCACGCGCTTCAGGGCATCGGCGCGAACTTCATCCCCGCCGTGCTCGACAGAAGCGTATATGACGAGATTGTCACAGTCTCGAATGCCGACGCGCTCGACGCCATGCGCGCACTTGCGACGACCGAGGGCCTGCTCTGCGGAGTGACGAGCGGCGCCGCCGCCTTCGCCGCCTGCGAGCTGGCAAAGCGCCCCGAAAATCGCGGCAAGCTCATCGTCTGCCTCCTCCCGGATACGGGCGAGCGATACCTGAGCGTGCTTGCCTGACGCATTCAGAGGAGGAAATCCATGAAAAAGCTGATGTTTATCATAAACCCGGTCGCCGGTCGCGGCAGCTATAAGCAGGGCTTGGGCGAGGCGCTGGGCGTCCTCTATGCCGGCGGCTATGTGCCGACGCTGTATTTCACCACCCGCGCAGGCGAGGCTGTGAGCCTTGCGGCGGAGCACGCGGGGGACTACGATGTTGTCTGCTGCCTCGGCGGGGACGGGACGCTGTCCGACGTCGTTGCGGGGCTGCTGACACTGCCCAATCCGCCCCCCATCGGCTACTTCCCTCTCGGCACCGCGAACGACGTGGCGACGACCCTGAAGCTCCCGAAGAACGACACCGTCGCGGCGGCGAAGCTCGTCGTCGCGGGCACGCCGCTGCCGTGGGACGCAGGCTCCATGGGCGAGAGCGACAAGTTCGTCTACGTCGCCGCCTTCGGCGCCTTCACCGACGTCAGCTACGAGACGACCCAGCAGTCCAAGCAGACGCTCGGGAGCCTTGCCTATCTGCTTGAGGGCATGAACCGCCTGCCGCGCCTGCCGCACTATCACACCCGCGTGGAGCTAAGCGGCGACAGGGTGTTTGAGGGCGATTATATCTTTGGCTGCGCGACGAATTCGACCTCCGTGGGCGGACTTGTGAAGCTCGACCAGTCGCGGGTTGACCTCTCCGACGGGGAGTTTGAAATATCCCTCGTGCGCTACCCCGCGAACCTCCTCGACCTCAACACGCTGATGGGCGAAGCGGTCACAAAAAACGGCAACGGCGAGTTTTTCACGCTGACACAGGCGCACAAGGCGCGCTTCATCTTCGACGCCCCCGTCCCCTGGACCCGCGACGGCGAAGCCGGCGGCGCCTACGCCGACATCACCATAGAAAACATCAGCGGCAAAATCGAAATAATCTGCTAACCCCC
>JAVVTL010000107.1:0-3368 GCA_036653715.1 Oscillospiraceae bacterium | reverse complement strand
GCGGGCTGGCTGGTGAGCCTTGCAAGGCGCAGCGCGCGCTTGTCCCCCTCCGCCGCCATCTGCGCTAATTTGTTGTCGTTCATGGAAATTACCGCAATTTCCGCGCAGGCGAAAACCGCATTCAGGGCAATCAGCAGCATCTGCAAAAGCAGCTGCCATAGAATCGGGTCGTCCAAAGTTGTTCCTCCTAATGTTTTTTGAATGAATTGCGCTGTGCAGACCCGCTATCTCAGCAGCTTGCGAAAACGCAAAAAGGCACACCCACCGCTCCAATCGGAACGTGGGTATGCCTTATATTTTAGGTTGTTTTTTAGTAATCGGTCGTTTGCGTCGCCGTCGCCGTCATCCATCGCGCCGAAGCATCCTCTCTGAAATGATATATTTATTATATTAGCATATCCCGCCGTTTATGTCAATTTCAGAAGAACAAATGACCCGCGCCATATTGTTGCGCCGCTTATTTCATGTTCTGCGTGGCAATGCGCTTCATCGACCTGTAGGACAAAAGGCAGACCGCCAAGGTCAGGACATCCGCAATGGGCTGAGAGAAATAAAT
Organism: Oscillospiraceae bacterium; assembly: GCA_036653715.1. GTDB lineage: Bacteria > Bacillota > Clostridia > Oscillospirales > Oscillospiraceae > Scatomorpha. The sequence goes on along the minus strand of JAVVTL010000107.1, from coordinate 2,812 downwards.
GCCGTTCACACCGAAAAATCTCGGCAGCAGCAGGATGCAGGGGATGTAAAAGAGGCCCTGCCTGATGGTGGAGAGAAAAAGCCCGAATTTGGATGCGCCGATGGTCTGGAAGGTGATGGTCATCATGTAACACAAACCGAACGCCGGATAGAGCGCCACCTGCGAAATGAGCAGGCGCGAGCCGTATTCCAAAACAGCGGGATTGCGGTTAAAGAGCATGATGAGCGGGCGTGACAGCAAGATATATATGACCGCCACAACCACCGAGAGCAGCAGCGTGCCCTTCAGCGAAAAGCGCGCGGACTCGTGGAAGCGCTCCTCGTTTTTCGCGCCGAAGGCGTAGGACGCCACCGGCTGATAGCCCTGCATAAAGCCCATTATAACATAACAGCCCACCAACACCAGCCGCTGTACAACGCCGTATGCGGCGATGATGAGGTCGTGCTCCGGCAGCGAGGCCGCGGCAACGTTTGTGAGAGACGTCGCAATCGCGAGGCAGATTTGTATGACGGCGGTCGGAATGCCGATTAAAATGACTTCTTTAAACAGCTTGAGCGAGGGCTTGATGTGCCTCGGGCTCAGCTTGATTATTGATTTTCCGCTCAAATAGAACCATCCGAGGATGATAAAGGTGACCGCCTGCGAGACGGTGGTCGCCAGCGACGCGCCGCCGACGCCCATATTCAAGCCCCAGTCGAACATGAAAATCGGGTCGAGGACGACGTTGAGCGCCGCTCCCGTGATTACCGCAATCGAGGATATCTTCACCGAGGACTCGGCTCTTGCGGCGCAATTCAGGCTTTGTGCCGGCAGGTTGAAGATTGCGGCAATGAACATCCAAAAGGCGTAGTCCTTTGCAAGCGGCATGACCTCCTCCGACGCGCCGAAGGCCCTCAGCAGCGGCTCCATGAATATGATTCCGCCCACGCATAACAGGCCGCCTATAACGCCGGAGGCGGCAACGATGGTGGAGACCGTGGTGTTTGCGCCCCCGTTATCGCCCGCGCCGAGCTGCCGCCCCGCGAGCACCGCCGCGCCGGCCGCAAATATATTCTCAATCGACACGAAAATGAGCAGCAGCGGCAGTGTGACGCCCACGGCTGCCAGCGCAATCTCGCTGTCCAAAAGCCCGATATAGGCGGTGTCCACAATGTTATATACCGCTTTTGCCAAAAGCGCGATGGTCGCCGGAATCGCCAGCTTCACAATCGCCTCAGACGGCTTCGCCTCCGCAAGGAGGGACTGCTGTCCAACGTTTTTTAATTTTCCCATATGCCTATCGGCCCTCTCTTTCAATCACGCCGTACAGCAAAACGCCGAGGGAGCGCTTGCAGGTTTCCTCGTGCTGCTCCATGTCGATTTTGCTGCTCTCCATGCCAAAGCGCGCGTTAACAAAATCCTGATAGAGCCTGAAGGTCTCTACGGCTGATTCGATTGTCACATCACTGCGGAGCTTCACCTCTTGCAGCAGCCCCGTCAGCACCGAGATATTCAGCGCGTCGAACGGCTCCCTAAGTGTCGAAATCCCCGCGGCAAGATGCGGCGGCGGTGCAATCACCACATCGCAAAAGAGCTTGTGGTACATGGGATGCTCGCTGAAAAAACGCAGTCTCGCGTCGAAATATCGCTCCAATCGCGCTTCCTTCGTCCCGCTCGCGTCGGCAAGCTCCGCACTCAGGTACTCTGTCAGGCTGTCAAACAGCTCCGCAACGCAGACGAGATAAAGCTCATCCTTGTCCTTAAAGTAGTGATAGAGTATGCCCTTGGAAATATCCCCGGCGGAGCAAATCGTGTTCACGGAGCTGAGCCCGTAGCCCCGCTCTCCAAACTCCGCAAAGGCGCTGTCCATAATTCTTCGCCTGCTCGCCAAATTTTTTTCGTCGCGCTTCATAATTCGCCTCCACAAAAATAGACCCGCCGGTCTGTTTATTGCATCTTAACACAAACAGACCCTCGGGTCAATAATTTATTTTTCCCCGGCGAAAGCGGGGATATGGAACGAAAGCGCGGTCACAGGCTTATCTTCTCCCGTGAGTCAATTAAAGGCATACGTCCTTGGGATGCCGCCGGTCGATTACAGGCAGGGCAATCTGCGTGATGTAATCGGCGGTGTTCGCGCCGCGGCTGGGCGGCCCCTCGAGATAGATGGAGAGAAACCCGCCCCCCGCTTGAATGTGGTTTTCCGCCACATGCTTCATAAGCACCGAGCAGGCGTCCGCAATGCCCTCATACGCCCCACGATAGTAGACGCAGATTACCGACGTTTCCGGAAACTCCATCCGTTCCTCGCCGTCAAAGGCCTCCTCCAGCGGAATACAGCACAGGATATCCAGCTCGGTTGGGTCCTTTCCCATGCGCTGGGTAAACATCCGCTCCGTGGCGGAAAAACGATAGCCGGAACGGGCGGCGGCGATGTAGGTTTCCCGCAGGCGGATGGCGGCCTCCGCCACGTCCGCGCAGCGGTAGCGCCTTACGAAGCACACCCGCCGTGGCAGGGTCGTCCAGCGGATGGGCAGCTCGCCTTGTTTCGCGGCGCGTATCTGCAACACCTGGATGTTGCGGTCAATGGTGGCGCGCAGCTCGCTGAGGCGGTTTAAGTGCGCCTCGATGTTGGCTGTGTCGTAATAGTATTCCCGCACCTCCTGCAAGGTCAGCCCCAGCGATTGCAGGGCGCGGATGGCGCGCACCTGCGTAATGTTGTCCGCCGTGTAGTAGCGATAGCCGCTCTCCCCGTCCTGAACAGCGGGGGTCAGCAGCCCCTGCGCCTCGTAATTTAAGATTATTTTGCGTGTGACGCCCACAAATTGTGCCA
>JAVVTL010000106.1:0-3428 GCA_036653715.1 Oscillospiraceae bacterium | reverse complement strand
ATCAGCCGCATGCTGATTTTGCCCTCCGGACGGATTGAGGACTATTCCCGCGAGCTGCTAAAACACTATTATGACCTCAATACGCCGGAGGAAGAAAAGAAATTGACAGGGAAGAAGCGGTAGAACGGAAAATATGCCGTTTTCCGCGTGGAATGATATTAATATACCCCTCCACGGCAGGTGTTTGACCTATTTGCACAGCATTGCCGCACAAAAGCTCGGCGTCAATGCATGGCGTACATGAAGAAGGTCATGTCTTTGTTGTAGGCTTTTATGGTGAAGGTTTTTTCGCCGACGCGATTCATGCCGAGGTGCTCATAGAAGCCGTAATTGCAGGTGGTGTCGGTATACAAATAGTAATCCGAGATGCCCTCGGACTTCATATACGCCTGAACACGGCCGAAAAGCTCCCTTCCCACACCCGCCCCGCGTTGGTCGGAGCGCACGGCAAAAAAAGCAACCTCTCCGTCAAACTTTTCGGTGCATCGCTCGAACAGACCCTTGTTAATGCCGTCAAAGCCCTCAAAGGTTTTGAGCACGCGCCGCCCCTCGCTCCGCACAAGCACCGACAGGACGGACGTTAACTGCTTGAGGCCGTAGCGCGGGGATTTGCGGTGCGTTTTTTCGTTTTTCCCCATTATTATGCCCACCGGCTCGCCGTTTTTCAGGGCCACGCAGGTGTAGGTTTGATTGGCAAGGCAGCCCGACAAATAGAGCATCGACATTGCCTCCGCTGTTTTGGGCGCGCAGATTTTTTCGTAATGCCAGGTGTCGCAGATGATTTTTGCAAGCGCCCTGTAATCCGAGGGGCGAATCGCTCTGTATTGAATATTGCTTTGTTCCATGGGTTTTATCCTCCGTTGTGTTGACTTGTGTTGTGCCGAGGGTTATTGTAAAGGGTACAGTAACTGTAATGTCAATAGGGGGATTGAAAAAATATGGTGAACCACGAAATGCGCCTGACGACGGGAGAATTTGCAAAGCTGCACCACATAAACAAGCGCACGCTCCACTATTATGACTCCATCGGCCTGTTCTCACCCGCAGGCACGGGAGAAAACGGCTACAGGTATTACACCTATCTCCAGAGCGCCGCGCTCGAGATGCTTCTGACGATGCGGGAGCTTTCCATGTCGCTCAAGGACATTGACGGCTACATGAAAAACCGCTCGCCGGCGGCATTCCACAAAATCCTCAGCGACAAGACGGAGGAGATTGACGAGAGCGTAAAAAGGCTTAAGGAGATACGCAAGCTGCTTGCGGCGAAGGAGCGCCAGCTCTGCCTCTGCGAGGAGCACGACATGGACGAAATCGACATCATCGACTGCGGGGAGGAATATCTGCTGCTGAGCAAGTCCATCACGGGCACATATGACGACGACGATTTCGCGGTTTTTATCGAGCACGCGCATGCCCTGCACGACCACAGGCTGTTCAACAAGAGCTATGGCAGCATGATATCTGCCGAGACGCTTACGGGGCACAATTTCGAGGACTACGACTGTTTTTTTACCAAGGTGGAGAACGGCTCAAAAAAATCCGGCCTGTTCGTGAAGCCGCGCGGGCGCTATCTCCGCGCCTTTTGCAAGGGGGATTGGGACAGGCTCCCCGCCGCCTACGAGCGCGTGTTGGCCTTTGTCGCCGAGCGCGGACTGAAGCTTGTCGGCTACTCCTACGAGGAGGGGCTGAACGAAATGGCAATCTCAAGCTCGGAGGAATACGTCACGCAAATTACGATTATGTGCGAATAAAAATCATGACCTGTCAAAAAGCTTTGTTTTTGACAGGTCATTTTGGCATATATTATTTCCTGAGCAGCTCTTGGCGCTGCCTGTAGTCGGGAAGGATTGAGGCTATGAGAGAGTAGAAGGCGGGGCCGTGGTTTTTGTGGACGATGTGCGCCAGCTCGTGCACCACGACGTATTCGACGGCGGCGTCGGGATAGAGCAGCAGCCGCCATGAGAAGCAGAGTCGGTTTTTCCCGCTGCAGCTGCCGAAGCGCTTTTGTGCGCCGGTGATTTTGAGGCCGGCGGGGGAGAGGCACATCAGCTCGGCATAGCGGGCAACGAGCGGCGGAAGCTCCGATTCGGCTCTTGCTATGAGCGCTTCGCGCTCGGCGTCGTTCGGCTCGGGATGAGCGGCGAGCCACCGCTGCTGCAGCTCGATATGTGCGGCAATCCAGTCGGAGCGGCTGTCAAGAAATCGCGCAATCTCGCGCAGGGGACAGCGCAGCGGCGCACGCACCAGAACCTCTGCCTCGCGGCTTATTTCTATGGAGAGCGTCCGCCTCGCGGAGCGTATCAGCGTGTAGTCCATGCCGTCGCCTTCAATCGGAATCGGGGGCGCTGTGTCCGAGCGCCGCGCGGGCGGCTCTCATGAGCAGCGGGAGCGAGACGCCGTAGACAACCGCCTTGCCGACGCAGAGGACATACCTCGGAATTATTGTGCCGAAAATATATATAAATGAGTAGTAGCCGTAGACCTTGCTGTCAATGTACATGACGCCGGTGTTTAGGGTGGTGATGATAAGCTCGCTCAGGACGGCAATGAATATGAGCTGCTTTGCGGACATATCAAAGCCGCGCTTTTTTGCGTAGGAGCCGACGATAAAGCCGCTTGCGGCATAGGGGAGTATCCAGAGCAGGGTTGTCACGGAGAAGCCGTATTTCAGCAGCTGATAGATAAGGCTGCCGACCATGCCTATTGCCATGCCGTCGAGCGGGCCGAAAAGCGCCGCGCCAAGGATGGTGGGAAGGCTTTCAAAGGTTATTTTCATGTTGCCGAAGTCGAGCGAAAGCACGCCGAGGACGGCGCACATTGCGGCGAGCATGGCGTTTATAACAAGGTGTCTTGTCTTCAAATTATGCCCTCCTTGCGTACTTGCGTGTGGGGATTTGACAATAACACAGCCCGACGGCGTTTACAAGCTTGTTTTTCCCGCGTCCGCCTTGCGGGACTTTGGCCGGGTCAGCCGCCAGCTTTCGTAAATCATGGCGTGAAGCTCATCCTCCGGCACGTCGCTGTTTGGGAAAACGCTGTTCCAGTGTTCCTTGTTCATGTGGAAGCCGGGGGTCACGCCCTCGTAGACACGGCGCAGAAAATCCGCGCGAAACGGCTCGCATTTGAGGTTTGCGCAGAGGCCGCCGCGCTCGAGGATGAGGGCAAAGACCTTGCCGTTCAGGCGATGGCGCATAGCCGCCGTGGGCAGCTCGCTGCCGCCGTTGTCGCGGAAGGGGTAGTCCTCATAGGCGTCGGGAAAGGTGAGGCAATATTCGATAAGCTCTCGGCGGGTCATTGAAATCCCTCCCGTAATCGGCGTTTTATTCTGCCATTGTAGCACATTCTACAAAATAAATCACGCAAATTCGGCTAAGATTTAATCAGAGGCTCCTTAACACAAAAATAACACGCCTCGGGCTTTGAGGACA
>JAVVTL010000105.1:0-3460 GCA_036653715.1 Oscillospiraceae bacterium | reverse complement strand
GGCACCAGCGAAGTCCAACGCATGGTCATCTCCGGCTGGATGGGTGTTAAATAAGAAAGGTAGGCAGCTGCCCTTGAAAATACTCGTATTTGTAAAGCAGGTGCCGGATACGGACGACGTTCAGCTTGACCCAAAGACGGGCAATCTGCGGCGCGAGGGCGTCAAGAGCATGATGAACCCGCTGGACGCCAACGCCGTGGAGGCAGCACTCCTGCTGAGAGAGAAGTACGGCGGCAGTGTAGCCGCCCTGTGCATGGGCCCGCCGCAGGCGAGTGAGGTCCTGAAAAAGGCGCTGGGCATGGGCTGTGACGAGGGCTTCCTTTTGAGCGACAGGGCTTTCGGCGGAGCCGACACCCTTGCCACCGCCTACACCCTTGCGAAGGCGGCACAGAAGGTCGGGGACTATGACCTCCTCCTCTTTGGCCGCCACGCCGTGGACGGCGACACCGCGCAGACCGGCCCCGCGACGGCGGCATTCCTCGACATACCGCAGATAACGCTTGCCGCCTCCATAGACGTTGAGGACGGCTGGGTCGTTTGCGACCGCATCCTTGGTGCGACGCGCCAGCGCGTAAAGGCAAAAATGCCCGCACTCGTGACCGTCTGCGGCGACATAAACAAGCCGAGATATGCCACCCCCATCAACATAATGCGCGCGCAAAAGAAGCCCCGCACAACCTGGGGTGCCGATGACTTGGGCTGTGAGCGGCCGCGTGTCGGCGTTCCCGGCTCCCCCTCCTCCACAAAGGGTATTTTTGCGCCCCCAAAGCGCAACACGGACACGACATATTTTACCGGCGAGCCGGAGGCGATGGCAAAGGCCTTTGCCGATATGCTCGAAGCCGAACACATTATTTAAGGAGGCGACATCTATGGCAAAAGAAGACTTTAAGGGCATATGGGTGTTCGCCGAACAGGAACACGGAGTGATTGAGCCGACGGTCTTTGAGCTGCTCGCAAAGGCAAAGGAGCTTCAGGCGCACAACGGCGAGGAGCTTGTCGCCGTGCTCATGGGCAAGGATGTTGCCTTCCTGAGCGACACACTCTTTGAGTACGGCGCGGACAAGGTTCTCGTCGCGGAGAGCGACGCGCTCGCCGAGTACAGCGCTCGCCCTTACCAGACCGCGCTCGCCCGGCTCGCCGAGAAATACCAGCCCTCCATCATACTCTACGGCGCCACTCCGCTTGGGCGCGACCTCGCGCCGCGCATGATGATTTCTCTAAACACCGGTCTGACTGCGGATGCAATCGACCTCGGCTACGACGAGGACGGCGTCTTCTACCAGACGACCCCCGCCTATGGCGGAAAAATACTCGCACACATTGTAATTCTTGAGCGCCGCCCGCAGATGGCGACGGTGCATCCCAAGATGTTCGCACCCATCGAGCCGATTAAGGGCGCTCGCGGCAAGCTGATTGTCGAGGACGTCTCCGTTAAGCCCGACCCCGACTACGTCGTGGTCGAGTGCGCGGCTGTCGAAAGCACCGGCAAATCGCTTGCCGAGGCGGAGGTGGTCGTCGCCGGCGGGCGCGGCATAAAGACCGAGCCTGAGCTTGCCGAGCTTGAGGAGCTTGCCGGCCTTTTGGGCGGTCAGCTCGGTGCCTCGCGGCCTCCCGTGGATTTGGGCTGGCTGCCGCACGACAAGCAAATCGGACAAAGCGGCGTGACCGTCAAGTCCAAGCTTATCCTGAACGTTGCCATCTCCGGCTCCGTGCAATACCAGCTCGGAATGCAAAATTCCGACTGCATCGTCGCGGTGAACCAGTCCCCCGACGCCCCGATTTTCGACATCTCCCACTACGGCATCGTGGCCGACTACCGCAAATTCGTCCCCGCCCTAATCGCAGAGCTAAAGGCGAGAAAAGGCTAAACAAGGCATAAATACGGACTGCGTCTCTCTAAAGCGGCGCAGTCCGTATTTTTTGCTGTTTATTTTGGATTAATCGCCCTCTGCACCGATGATGTGCTGCTTGGTCATGCCTGTTTTTTTCAGGACGTGGCGCAAAAAGAGCATGCAGAGGATTATCGAGACGACCTCGGCCACCGGGAAGGCGAACCAGACATAGGTGAGCACGCCCGTGAGCGAGAGCAGATACGCCACCGGGATGAGCACCAAAAGCTGGCGCGTGATGGCTATAATGAGGCTGTAGGTGCTGTAGCCGAAGGCCTGGCAGGTGGAGCTGCATATTATGCTGACGCCCGCAAAGATGAAGTGCAGGCTGATTATCCGCAGCGCCGGCACGCCGATGGCGAGCATGTCCTCGGAGGCCTTGAACATGAGCAGGAGCTTGTCCGGGAAAAGCTGGAACAGGGAGATTCCGATGAGCATTATGGTCACTGCGTATATGGTTGCAAGCTTTATGGTCTGATGTATGCGCTCCGGCTTTTTTGCGCCGTAGTTGTAGGCAATTATCGGAACCATGCCGTTGTTGAGGCCGAAAACCGGCATGAAAACAAAGCTCTGAAGCTTAAAGTAGACCCCGAAAACCGCCACGGCTGTGGACGAGAAGGTAAAGAGGATGATATTCAGGATAAAGGTCATGACGCTCGCTATCGAGGACATCAGTATTGACGGAATGCTTATCGCCGATATGTCGCGGCAGACGCGCCAGTCCGGTCTGAAGCCACGGAGCGTCAGGTTAATGTCCGGGTTTTTCTTTTTGTTGAGGTAGTAGCCGAAAAGCGCGGCGATTATCTGCCCGCCGATGGTGGCGTAGGCTGCGCCCGCGACGCCTAACTTCGGAAGGCCGAACAGCCCGAAGATTAGGATGGGGTCCAAGATTATGTTCAGCCCCGCGCCAAGCAGCTGAATATACATCGAATATCTCGCCCTGCCGGTGGACTGGGCGAGGCGCTCGAAGGTTATCTCCGCGAAAACGCCAAAGGAGCCTATCAAAACAATGCGCAGATAGGTGATGCCGTACTGCACGATTTCTTCAATCTCCGACTGCGCGCGCATGAAGGTCGGGACAAGCGTCAGACCGACGATGAGGAATATGAGATACGCAAAGAACTCGAGCATCACGCCGTTCATTGTGATTTTCTCTGCCTTGGCGTTGTTTTTCTCGCCGAGGGCGCGGGAGAGCAGCGCGTTTATGCCGACACCGAAGCCCACTGCCGCCGATATCACGAGGTTCTGCATCGGAAACGCAGAGGAGACAGCCGTCAGCGCGTTTTCGGAGATGCGGGCGACGAAAACGCTGTCCACAACGTTGTAGAGCGCCTGCACCATCATGGATATCATCATCGGAACCGCCATTGCCGGCAGGAGTTTTTTGATGGACATTACGCCCATTTTGTTTTCTGCCTGTATATGTTCTTCCATATTTTTCCTTTTCTCTGTAAGCTTCCTCAAATGAAAAAGCCGCCCGCGGCGGCACATAGGAGCTTGTGATTGCAAATGCAAAACTGAACACTCTGAAAGCATGAGAACGAGGGGCAGGCCCCACGTTCATTTAA
>JAVVTL010000104.1:0-3463 GCA_036653715.1 Oscillospiraceae bacterium | reverse complement strand
ATTTCTTGCCGTCGATGAAGACGGATTGGAGATTCAGGGCTTCGTCGAGGAGGAGGAGGTCGGCGGGGCGGGTGGGGAGGATGGCGCCGAGGGTGTCGGCCATGCCGATGGCGCGGGCGGGGACGAGGGTGGCGGCGGCGATTGCCGTCTCGAGCGGGACGCCGAAGCGTCGGGCGTTTTTCACGCCGTCGAGCACGCTGATGGCGCTGCCCGCAAGGGTGCCGTCCCCGAGCCGCGCGACGCCGCCGGAGAGGGTGATGGGCAGCCCCGCGAGGGAATAGCCGCCGTCGGGCATCCCGGCACAGCGCAGAGAATCGGAGATGAGCGCGGCGCGTCCCTCAAAGAGCGCAAAGGCTATGCGCACAGCCGAGGGGTGCAGATGCAGCCCGTCGCAAATCAGCTCCGCCGTTGCGCCCGCGTCAAAGGCCGCGCCGATGACGCCCGGCTCGCGGTGATGAAGCGGCGGCATGCCGTTAAAGAGGTGCGTGGCATGCGTCGCGCCCGACTCAAAGGCGCGCAGCGCGGTGTCGTAATCCGCGGCGGAGTGGCCGACGGAGACGGTGCAGAGCTTGGAGACGCGGCGGATGAAGTCCAAAGCGCCCGGCTCCTCCGGCGCCACGGTGACGAGCTTTATTCTCCCGCCGGAGGCCTCGAAAAGCCGCATAAAAAGCTCGGCGTCGGGCGCGTGGAGATTATCGGGGTTCTGCGCCCCGCGCTTGGAGAGGGAGAGAAACGGCCCCTCAAGGTTCACGCCGGCGCATTTCGCCGCGCCGCAGGGGGCAAAATCGCGCACCCTCGCCATGGCGGAGGTAAGCTCCGGCTCCTTGAGCGTCATGGTGGTGGCAAGGAAGGCGGTCACGCCGCGCGAGGCGTAGTAGTGAGATAGCGCCTCAAGGTCGCCCTCGCCGCCGTCGGAAAAATCCCTGTCCATCGCGCCGTGGCTGTGGATATCCACAAAGCCGGGGACGAGATAGCAGCCCGAGGCGTCAAGCCCCTCGCCGGGCAGAGTGCCCAGCTCCTCGATTTTCGCGCCGAAGCGCAGGTCGCATTTTTTGAAGACGCCCTCCGCCGTGAATACTTTAGCGTTTTTGATGAGCATTTCAATCGCCTCTGAAAGTTAAAATTTAAAAGTCAATCAATAGCCGCTGATTTTGAGGGAGTCGTCGTCCTCGCCTTTTTTGATGGCGCGGATGACGAGCCAGTAGCCGTAGGTCTCGCTGACCTCCACGCGGACGCGGTCGCCGACATGGCGGCCGAGGACGGCGCGGCCGACGGGCGACTCTCGGCTGATGAGGTCCTTGAGCGCGTTTTGGCGCAGGGTGGTGACAAGGGTGATGTCGCGCTCGGCGTCGTCCTCCTCGATGTAGATGGTGACGCAGTCGAAAAGCCCGACCTGGTCGTCCGCCGTGGCCTTGTGCTCGATTATTTTGGCGGTGCTTATCATGTGCTCAAGGTAGCGGATGCGGCTGTCGTTGCGGTTTTTCTCGCGCTTCGCCGCCTTGTATTCGAAGTTTTCGGAGAGGTCGCCGAAGGCGCGGGCGGTCTTGACGTCCTCAATTATCTGGGGGCGCAGAACGAGCGTTCTGTGCTCGATCTCCTCGCGCATTTTTTTCAGGTCAATCTCTGTAAGCTCATCGTACATGGGGGCACCTCATAAATATCATAATGTAATCAGTATATCACAAAAGCGCGGCGCGTCAAAGGTCGGACGCGATTTTTCGGGCTTGACATCGGCGGAGGGGGCGAGTATACTCGTTGTAAGTTAAAATTCAAACCGATGATTCGGAAGAGTAAGCAAGTAACTCCGTTTTCAGAGAGCTGCCGATGGTGTGAGCGCAGCAGCGTGGGCCTTGCCGAATGGACCGAGGAGGGCGGATAAGAAATCCGACGCGTTTCCCGCGTTACAGGGAAGGACGCATGACTGTGCGTCGCGGAGCGGACGGCTTTGCCGTCAATTCGGGTGGTACCGCAGAGGCTTATTTAAGGCTTTTGTCCCGGAAGAAATTATTTCTTTCCGAGGACGAGGGCTTTTTTCATACCCTTTCCCCGGGAGACTCACTGAAAGGAGCGCAAAACCATGTCAAATCAAACAATCCCCTACAAAATCTATCTCTCCGAGGAGGAGCTTCCGAGGGCTTGGTACAATGTCCGCGCCGACATGAAAACAAAGCCCGCGCCGCTTCTCAATCCCGCAACCCTGAAGCCCGCGACCTTTGACGACCTCAGCCCCGTGTTCTGCGACGACCTCGTGCGGCAGGAGCTGGACGACGAGACGGCGCTCATACCCATTCCGGAGGAAATTCGCGATTTTTACAAGATGTATCGCCCCGCGCCGCTCGTGCGGGCGTATTGCCTTGAGGAAAAGCTGCAAACCCCCGCGAAGATATACTACAAATTCGAGGGCAACAACACCTCGGGCAGTCATAAGCTCAATTCCGCCGTGGCTCAGGCGTATTACGCCAAAAAGCAGGGGCTAAGGGGCGTCGCCACCGAGACGGGCGCGGGACAGTGGGGCACGGCGCTCGCCATGGCCTGCGCGTACCTCGGCCTTGACTGCAAGGTCTTCATGGTGAAGTGCTCCTATGAGCAGAAGCCCTTCCGCCGCGAGGTCATGCGCACCTACGGCGCCTCCGTCACGCCAAGCCCGTCAATGACGACGGCGGTCGGCAGAAAAATCCTCGCCGAGCACCCGGACACCACAGGCTCCCTCGGCTGCGCCATATCCGAGGCGGTGGAGGCCGCGGCCGCCGAGCCGGGCTATCGCTACGTTCTTGGCAGCGTGCTCAATCAGGTTCTGCTGCACCAGTCCATAATCGGCATGGAGGCCAAAACCGCGCTCGACAAATACGGCGTGAAGCCGGACATCATCATCGGCTGCGCGGGCGGCGGCTCGAACCTCGGCGGGCTTATCTCCCCCTTCATGGGCGAGCAGCTCAGGGGCGAAGCAAGCTATCGCTTCATCGCCGTCGAGCCTGCGTCCTGCCCGAGCCTCACACGCGGACGCTTTGCCTATGACTATTGCGACACCGGCAGGGTCTGCCCGCTGGCAAAAATGTACACCCTCGGCAGCGGCTTCATGCCCGCCGCCAACCACTCGGGCGGCCTGCGCTATCACGGCATGAGCCCGGTTTTGTCGGAGCTTTACCACGAGGGGCTTATCGAGGCCCGCGCCGTGGAGCAGACCTCGGTCTTCGAGGCGGCAGAGCTTTTCGCGAGGGTGGAGGGCATCCTCCCCGCGCCGGAGAGCAGCCACGCAATCCGCGTCGCCATTGACGAGGCTCTGGCCTGCAAGGAGACGGGCGAGGAAAAAACCATTCTCTTTGGCCTCACCGGCACCGGCTACTTCGACATGATGGCATACGGCAAATACAACGACGGCCTCATGACGGACTACATCCCGAGCGACGACGAGCTCGCCCCCTCCCTCGCCGCCCTCCCCGAAGTCCCCGGCCAAGTAATCTAA
>JAVVTL010000103.1:0-3548 GCA_036653715.1 Oscillospiraceae bacterium | reverse complement strand
AACTCTTTTCAAACCTTTTCGCTTTGCTTCTTCGCGAATTTTTCCTGCCGCTCACGCTCGGCCTGCGACAGGCGCAGGTAAACGGGAAGCAGGTCGGCGGCCGGCTCCGGCGTCTTGGTTTTTGCCGCCATGCAGACGCCCCATGCGCTTTGCATTACGAGCGGCTCCGGCGCCTTTACACAGGGTATTGCGCTTTCTAAAAAATGATTATAACACAGTATCGCTCCGTCTCCAACAATAAAAACGGGCTTTTCCAATTTTTTTGCCTCGTCGGCAAGCTCGGCGAGGGAGATTGCCCTGTCCTCGCAGAGACGCAGGGGTGCGCCGCCGCGTATCTCAAAGAGTGCGTTATAGACCTGACTGCGCCGCGCGTCCATGCAGCAGCAGACGATTGTCCCCTCGCCGGCGGCGACGCCGTTCCAAGCCATCGCCTCGAGGGTCGAGACGCCGATTGCCGGCTTTTCCGTCGCCCAAGCGAGGCCTTTAAGCGTCGCCACGCCTATGCGAATGCCGGTGAAGGAGCCCGGCCCGCGCGACACCGCAAAAACGTCCACCTCGGACATAGCCGTCTCGGTGCTGCGGAGCAAATCCTCCGCCATCGGCAGAAGCGTGCGGCTGTGTGTCAGCCCCGAGCATTGGATATACTGGCCTATAAGCTCGCCGTCGCGGCAGAGCGCGACGGAAGCCGCCTTCGCCGAGGCCTCAAGCGCGAGTATCAGCATTGCCCTGCGCCTCCTCAATCGTTATTTTACGCGAGTTTTCCGAGGTTTTTTCGAAGCTGACGCGATATTCGTCGCCGAAAAATGCCTCCTCGACGTTCTCGCTCCATTCCACGGCGCAGACGGCGCCCCTTGCGAGGTAATCCTCCCAGCCGATGCCGAAAAGCTCGTCCGCCGAGCCGAGGCGGTACATGTCAAAATGTATGAGGGTTCGCTCGCCCTCGTATTCGTTTACGATGGTAAAGGTCGGGCTGGAAACACGGCAGTCAAGGCCCATGCCCCGCGCCATGCCGCGGACAAATGCCGTTTTTCCCGCGCCAAGCTCGCCGTACATGGCGACAACCACGCCGTCCGGCAGATGCTTGGCAAAGTGTTCGCCCACCAACTCGGTCTCATTTTCGCTGTTTGTCAGTATCTCAAGCATACCTCGCACCTCCAAAATCCTTGTGCATTATACCACCGCTGCCCTGCCGCGTAAAGAAAATTCCCGGGCTTTTTCCGGCCTTGGCTTGCGGAAATATCGCGGCGGGGATGGCGGCGGGTTGCCAAAAGCGAAACTTTAATGTATAATATTTTATTCCTCTCTCCCGGAAAGGCGGGTAAAACATGAAAAAAGCTCTCACATATATCAAGGACTTCTTCAGGCGCGCGGATATGCTGCTGCTCTCGCTCTGCCTGATTTCCGCCCTCTTTGGCATCGTCGTCATCTTTAGCGCCACAAAGACCTACGATAACTCCGCAAAATACGTCATTGTCCAGACCATGGCGCTCTGTCTCGGCATTGCTCTCTACGTCCTCATGACGATAATCGACGTGGACATTTTCGCGGATAAATGGGTCCTCCTCTGCGTGTTCAACGCCCTGTTTCTCCTCATCCTCATCCCCTTCGGACAGGAAAGCGAGACGGGAAACTCCGGCTGGCTGCGCTTTTTCGGCATAGGCATTCAGCCCTCCGAGGTCGTCAAGATAAGCTATATCATCGTCATGGCAAAGCACATAAGCTTTCTCAAGGAATACAGGGACTTAAACTCCTTTGTCTCCGTCGCCCAGCTTGCCGTGCACTTTCTTGCCATCTTCGGCCTGCTGCTGCTGACCTCCAAGGACCTCGGCAGTGCGCTCGTGTATTTCTTTATCTTTGCCGTCATGCTCTTTGCCGCCGGCGTCCGACTGTATTGGTTTGCAATCGGGTTTGCGGGCGTCGCCGCGGTGACGCCGTTTATATGGACCAACGTGCTTCAGCCCTACCAAAAGGCGCGTATTCTCGCGCCCTATGTCCCCAGCATAGACCCCACGGGCTACGGCTTCACATGGCAGGCAAACCAATCAAAAATCGCGCTCGCCTCCGGCCAGCTCACGGGCACGGGGCTTGGCAACGGACCGCAGACGCAGTCCCATGCCATATTTGCCAAGCAGTCCGACTTCATCTTTGCCCCTATAGGCGAGGAGCTCGGCATGATAGGCTGCTGCATCGTGCTGATGCTGCTCGTTGCAATCGTCCTCCGCTGCGTCATAATCGGCCTGCGCTCCAAGAACACGCTCTCCATGCTTGTCTGCTTCGGCGTCGCCGCCACAGTCCTGTTCCAGACCTTCGAGAACATCGGCATGTGCATCGGCATTGCGCCCGTCATAGGCATAACGCTCCCATTCTTCAGCTACGGCGGTTCCTCGCTCTTTTCCATGTTCGCCGCCATGGGCCTCGTCTCCGGCGTGCGATACCGACCCAAGCCCGAACGCTTCAAGATGTACCGATAAGCCAAAACGCCGCCGCGATTTTTTCGCGGCGGCGTTTTATTCAGATTTCACCGTTTATGCGCTCTCGGCGGTTTATGTGGTCAATATCCAAAAGCGCGTCGTAGTAGGCGGCTTGGGTTGTGTAGATGTAGGGGAAAACATATACGGGCATGAAGGGCAAAAGCGACAGCAGCGTCCAGCCAAAGAAGGAGAGGTCGAGGAGGAAGCGCTCCGCCTTGTGGCCGCGCATCATGCGCTTGCTCTCTCTTATGCAGTCGATTGCGCTCATTTGCGGGTTGTCGATGAGGATATACAGCGCCTGACTGTAGCGATAGGAGGCGATAAAGCCGGGGATGACGAACAGCAGGCTCCAAAGTCCGACGAAAACAGTTATGAGTATTTGCAGCCAAAGGATACGGAAGAAATTTGCAAAGCCGTCAAACAGGTTTCCGACGACGCTTTCCTCGTGCCTGCGGACATGCAGGGTGTTGATGATAAGCCCGACGCTGAGCATCATCGTCATGATGGAGAGCAGCTCGCCGACGAACCACGCGCCGGCAGACGGCATCTGTTCCATAACGTAGTCTGCGTATGCCTGCGGATTTCCGCTGTTGAGGAGCTTTGAAATTACCTCGTAATCGAGGGTCACGCCGGCTATGCGCGTGTATAGGAGCTGGAGAATATAGGCTATGAAGACATATACAAGCGCGGTTATGTAGGGTACGGCCTTGGCATCGCGTATCGCGGCTCTTGCGTTCAGCTTGAGCATCACACGGTCAATTTTCAATATTCCGCCTCCAAAAAAAGCTTTACGGCAAAATGATATTTTTATTATTATAGCAGATGTAGTGCGGGAATGACAATACCCCGCTAAAATTCCCTTTGGTTTTAGGCATTCGATATTGACAAGCCGCCGCGCAAATGCTATTATTAGCGGGCGTTACAGCAAGATGCGCGAGTGGTGGAATTGGCAGACTCGCTAGATTCAGGTTCTAGTGTCCAATACGGACGTGGGGGTTCAAGTCCCCCCTCGCGCACCAAAAAAGTCATGTATGAGGAATTAACCTCATACATGGCTTTTTGTTTTGTTTGTGATAT
>JAVVTL010000102.1:0-3645 GCA_036653715.1 Oscillospiraceae bacterium | reverse complement strand
CCGACGGGCGGGTTTTCGGCAAAATGGGTCACTCCGAGCGCGTTGGCGAAGGACTCTACAAAAACGTTCCCGGCGAATATGACATGGGTCTTTTCCGCTCGGCGGCAAAATATTTCAAATAAGGGGTAGTTCAAATGACAGACATAGAGATAGCGCAGGCAAACTCAATGCTCCCCATCGCCGACATCGCGGACGCGCTTGGCATGGACGAAAAATACCTCGAGCACTACGGCAGATATAAGGCGAAGGTGGACTACAGCCTCCTGCGTGACACGGCGGAGAAGCCGAACGGCAAGCTCATCCTCGTCACCGCCATTACCCCCACGCCCGCCGGCGAGGGCAAGACCACCACCACCGTCGGCCTCGCGGACGGACTTCGGAAAATCGGCAAAAACTCCGTTGTGGCGCTGCGCGAGCCGTCCCTCGGCCCCGTGTTCGGCGTCAAGGGCGGCGCCGCCGGCGGCGGCTACGCACAGGTCGTACCGATGGAGGACATTAACCTCCACTTCACCGGCGACTTTCACGCCATAGGCGCGGCGAACAACCTGCTCGCCGCCATGCTGGACAACCATATCCATCAGGGCAACGCCCTCGACATTGACCCGCGCCGCATCACCTGGCGCAGAGCGCTCGACATGAACGACCGTCAGCTCCGCAACATTGTGGATGGCCTTGGCGGCAAGGCAAACGGCTTCCCGCGCGAGGACGGCTTCGATATCACCGTCGCGAGCGAGATTATGGCTGTGCTCTGCCTCGCCTCCGACATCACCGACCTCAAGGCGCGCCTCGCGCGGGTTATCGTCGGCTATGACCGCGGAGGCAAGCCCGTCACGGCAGGCGACCTCAAGGCCTCCGGCGCAATGGCGGCGCTCCTGAAGGACGCACTCAAGCCAAACCTCGTCCAGACCCTTGAGCACACCCCCGCCTTCATTCACGGCGGCCCCTTTGCCAACATCGCGCACGGCTGCAACAGCGTCACCGCCACGCGCATGGCGCTGAAGCTCGGCGACTACTGCGTCACGGAGGCAGGCTTCGGTGCTGACCTCGGCGCGGAGAAATTCCTTGACATAAAATGCCGCATGGCGGGACTTCGCCCCGACGCCGTGGTCATCGTCGCCACCGTCCGCGCGCTCAAGCATCACGGAGGCGCGGCTAAGGGTCAGCTCGAAACCGAAAACCTTGAGGCGCTCGAGCGCGGACTTCCGAACCTGCTCCAGCATGTGGAAAACATCACGACCGTCTATAAGCTCCCCGCTGTCGTCGCCATCAACCGCTTCCCCGCGGATACCGAGGCGGAGCTTGCGCTCATCGAGACGCGCTGCCGCGAGCTTGGCGTGAACGTCGCGCTCTCGGAGGTCTGGGGCAAGGGCGGCGAGGGCGGAATGGCGCTCGCGCAGGAGGTCGTGCGTCTCTGCGAGCAGCCGAACGACTTCTCCTTCAGCTATAGCGACGACATGAGCATCCTGCAAAAGCTCGAGGCGATTGCCACGCGCATCTACCACGCCGACGGCGTGGCGCTTGTCGGAAACGCCCAAAAGCAGCTCGATGAACTGACGGCGCTCGGCTTCGGCTCTCTGCCCATTTGCGTCGCGAAAACACAATACAGCTTTTCCGATGACCCCGCAAAGCTCGGCGCGCCCAAGGGCTTCACAGTCACCGTGCGAAACCTCAAGGTCAGCGCGGGCGCGGGCTTTATCGTCGCCCTCACCGGCGACATCATGACCATGCCGGGCCTGCCCAAGGCCCCCGCCGCAGAACGCATCGACGTGGACGAAAACGGGAAAATCAGCGGCCTTTTTTGAGCCGCCGTTTAGGAGAATTATGGCAACAAAAATCGGCAGCAACAGATACGAGGGCGATTTCGGCATGCCCAAGCTGCCCGGCGTGCCCCTCGCCTATGATACCGGCGATTTTGTCCGTCAGGCGACGCTTGAGCTGCTCTCGCGCGAGATTTACGGCAAGCGCGTGGCCGGTGCGGCGGCGGAGGTCGGCGTCTATCGCGGTGCCTTTGCAAGTCACCTTAACCGACTTTTCTTCGACCGCCGCCTCTACCTCTTTGATACCTTTGAGGGCTTTCACCCCGAAGATATCAGGGGCGGCGCAAGCGCGGGCTATGACGAGGCAAGCCACGACTGGTCCGGCACCTCGCCGGAGGAGGTGCTCGCCGCCATGTCGCGGCCGCAAAACGTCGTTCTTGTCAAGGGCCGCTTTCCCGAGAGCGCAGTCGGCATCGAGGACGAATTCTGCCTTGTGAGCCTTGACGCCGATCTCTATCAGCCCACGCTTGAGGGACTGCACTTCTTTTGGAAGCGGCTCTCAAAGGGCGGCTACATCATGCTCCACGACTACAACAACACCGATTATCCCGGCGCCGCCGGCGCTCTGCGCGAGTTCTGCGCCGAGGCGGACGTCACCCCCGTCCCCCTGCCCGACATCTGCGGCAGCGCCGTGCTGGCAAAATAAGCAAAATAATCAGCGGAGGTATTCATATACCTCCGCTGATTTTTACCGGCAAAAAGCAGTAGCTGCCCACTTGAGCATGTGGGGAAATTTGAAACCGGGGCGAAAGCCCCTCTTTTTATTTAAAATCCCCGCCGCAGAATCTCAGCTTATTGAAGGAACCCGTTCCTTGACAAGCTGGGAGCCGAGGGAGCCTGCCATGACGATTATCATCCCGATAATCTGCAATGCGGCAAGATGCTCGTTGAAGATTAAATATCCCGCAAGGCTGCCCACGACGACCTCTATCCCCGAGAGAATGCTCGATTCCGTCGGCAGGATATATTCGCTCGATTTCACATATGAGATACTCGCGACCATTGTGCAGAGGACGCTGACAACAGCGAGGTCCGCAATCAGCGTGTAGGTGTCGCCGTTTTTGAATACCTCTCTCACCTCGGAAAAGTCCGAGAGCAGGCCCAAAACTATTGCCGCGCCGAGGAAGCCGTATACGAGCATGGTGTCCTTGCTGTATTTATCGGCAAAGTATCTCGGCACGAGTATCTGCATCGCCGCGCCCCAGCCGTTCAGGATTCCCATCAGCACGCCCAAAATGCTCAGCTTGACAAGCCCCACGGAAAAAACATCCGAGGCGAGCGCGGCGCCGAACAGACAGACGAAAATCGCAATTGTCCTCCATTTCCCCGGTTTTTCCCCGAAGACGACGGCACTGATGAGGCTCACCCAGACGGGGCAGAGAAACATGAGTATCGTGGCTACCGCCACAGGTATTTTTGAGATGGCGATGCTGTAGGACGTGAAGCTGATAATATATGCGACGGCGCCGTAAATAAGGCAAATGACAAGGCCCTTGAGGTCAACCCTCAGGGCCTCCGGTTTTTTTACCGCAAGGTATACGAAAAAGAGCGCGCCCGTTATCGAGCATCTGAAAAACGAAAGCTCAATAACCCCCAAGCCGCTGCTCGTCAGCCCCCTTACAAACACGCCCATAATTCCCCACAGCGACGCCGCAGTCAAGGCAAGTACAACGCCCTTTTTTCTATCCGACATTTCTTTATCCGCTTTCTTTGAAGTTATATGTATAGGCGAAAATAAAATCTCCGGTCAGAAATGACCTGAGATTTTATTTCATTTTGTGGTTGCGTCGGTTTATTTTCTTTTGCCTTTGGACTGGCGGCGGTCGGT
>JAVVTL010000101.1:0-3810 GCA_036653715.1 Oscillospiraceae bacterium | reverse complement strand
ACCGCCAAAAGCTACTATATCTATGTCGGCGGAACGGCTCCGACGACTTACGAATACACCGTCACCGGCCTTGTGGGCGAGGAGAAATTGACTGCAGAACCAAGCGGAACCTGCACGCCCGACGTTTTAAAGGTCGGCACATATCCCATCACCATTGCCGGCGCAGCGGTTACAACCCCCGCAAACTACACCATCACCTATGTGCCCGGCAGCCTGAACGTCATGTATTACATTGATGAGCCGCGAACCGCCGTCAGCTCCGGCAGCGAGATATATACCGGCGATTTGCAGCGGCTTGCAGCCCAAAACAAAGACTTCACAGTCACGGGCGACAATGGCGCAGCGCTTAAATTCAACCCCGAGGCACTGAAAGAGCTTGCCAAAAACGGCGGCAAAATCACCGTCACAATCTCCGATGCCGGCGACAGGCTGAGCGAGGCACAAAAGAAAATCGCGGGCGATCGCCCGGTCTTTGACCTCACGGTAATGTGCGGAAAGACGGTAATCTCCGACTTCGGCGGCGGCTCGGTGCAGGTAAGTCTGCCCTACACCCTCAAGGACGGCGAGGACCCCGACCTCGTCTGTGTTTGGAATCTTGCCGAGGACGGCACCCTCACCGGCGTTAGCGGACGCTATGACCCGATAAGTAAAACTATTGTCTTCACCACCGCCCACTTCTCGCAGTATGTGGTCGGCAAGTGGGTGAATCACTTTGCCGATGTCGCCGAGAGCGCGTGGTATTACGGCAGCGTGGCAAAAATGAACGCACTCGGCCTTATGAACGGCACGGACGCCAAGACCTTCTCGGCAAGCACCAAGGCTACGCGAAGTATGCTCCTCTCCATGCTCTACCGCATGGCGGGCTCTCCCGAAGCCATACCCGCGAGCGGCGCATGGTACGGAAGGGCGCTCTCATGGGCGCTTGGCAGCGGAATTTCCGACGGCACAAATCCGGAGAGGGATATCAGCCGCGAAGAATTGGTGACCATTCTCTGGCGCTACGCCGGCTCACCGAAGACGGGCGGCAACATCTCCCGCTTCGCCGACGCCGCGAGCGTGGCAGGATACGCCAAGGACGCCATGGCTTGGGCTGTTGAGAGCGGCCTTCTCATCGGCTCGGAGGGTAAGCTCCTGCCAAAGGGCAGCGCCTACCGCGCACAGGTCGCGGCAGTCCTGTCCCGCTACATTGATACGCTCGCAAAGTAACACCCAAAATCGGCACCGAAGCCGAGCAATAAACCATACAGCCGGTCAAAGCCCCATCTTCTTTGACCGGCTGTATTCTTATTTGCGGCTTTGATATATTGACAAACTTGGATGTGACGCATATAATGGCATATATCGAATAATTTAGATTTGAGGTGAGGCCGTGTCGGCGGAATATCGGGAGAACGCGCGGGTGTTTAAGGCGCTCTGCGACGAAAACAGGCTGCGGATAATAGAGCTTTTACAGAGCGGCGAGAAATGCGCCTGCAAGCTGCTGGATGATTTGCAGATAGGCCAGTCAACCCTGTCGCACCACATGCGGATTCTCTGCGAATCCGGCATAGTCCGTGGGCGCAGGGAAGGGAAGTGGACGCACTATTCCATCAGCCCGGAGGGCAGCGCCCGCGCCTCTGCGCTGCTTTCGGAGCTGACGGAGGTAAGGGAGAACGACGATGCAAATACTTGAAGCGGCATGGATGTTCTTCCAAAACCAGATACTCGGGATGAAATGGCTCAACACCCTCATAGGCGGCGGCCTCGCCGCGCTGGGGCTTGACCTTGACACGCTGCTTGGGCGCAGCCTGCTTTTTTTCCTCTATGACACAATAAAGATTTTCTTTCTGCTGTCATTTTTGATTTTTGTGATATCATATATTCAGAGCTATTTTCCGCCGGAGCGGACAAAGAAAATCCTCGGGCGCTTTCACGGCATCACGGCCAATATACTCGCCGCCCTGCTCGGGACGGTGACGCCGTTTTGCTCCTGCTCCTCCATTCCGCTCTTTATAGGCTTCACCGGCGCGGGACTGCCGCTTGGCGTCACATTCTCGTTTTTGATATCATCACCGATGGTGGACCTCGGCTCGCTGATGCTGCTGATGAGCGTGTTTGGTGGTAAAATCGCCGTCGCCTACGTTCTTTTGGGTCTGCTGATTGCCGTAATCGGCGGCACCCTGATAGAGAAGCTCGGCATGGAGCGCTATGTTGAGGACTTCATAAAATCCGTCGGCGGCGCGGATGCGGAAAGCCCGGAGCTGACGCGACGGGACCGCCTGATTTACGCCAAGGAGCAGGTGCTTGCAACCGTCAGGAAGGTCGCGCCGTATATCTTGGTCGGCGTGGGCATCGGCGCCGTCATCCACAATCTCATACCGCAGACCTGGATAGAGAGCATTTTGGGCAGCGACAATCCCTTCTCCGTGATTCTTGCGACGCTGGTCGGAATCCCGATGTACGCCGATATATTCGGCACGATTCCGGTAGCCGAGAGCCTGTTTGCAAAGGGCGCGGGGCTGGGCACAATCCTCTCCTTTATGATGGCGGTCACGGCGCTCTCGCTGCCGTCGATAATCATGCTGCGCAAGGCGGTGAAGCCGAAGCTGCTTGCGGTTTTTGTGGGCATTGTGGCGCTCGGAATCATACTTGTGGGTTATTTTTTCAACGCGTTTGCGTTTATATTTTAAAATTTTCGGAGGTAGGAATAATGGAAATCAAGGTGCTCGGCGGCGGCTGCGCGAAATGCAATCAGCTTGAGGCGGCGACAAGGGCGGCGCTCACCCAACTCGGAATTGAAGCGGAAATAGAACACGTCACGGATTTTGCCAAAATTGCCGCTTGCGGCGTCATGTCAATGCCTGCGCTGATGGCGGACGGAAAGGTTCTTTTGAGCGGCAGGGTGCCAAAAACCGACGAGCTTGTAAAGCTCCTGCAAAAAGCGCTGTGACAGGCACAATCCGAAAAAAGCGAGGTAAAAGCCGATGACAAAGAACCCGTGGCAGGTGGAATGGGACAGCCTCGCAAAGAGCGAAAAGGCATATTTGAGCAGGGGAGAGCGACAAAAAGCCTCCATCCTCAATAAATTCCTCGAGGAAAAGGTGCCGCCGAAGCTTCAGGACACGCTCGACGCGGCCTTCGCGAAGGCATTTGCTCTGATTTTTGAAAAGGGCACAGGCGTAATAGAAAAAACATATAATCGCGATAAAGCGGAACGGCAGTTCAAGCTGAACAGCTTTGCCGTGAAGCTTAAAGAGGACAAAAAAGGTCTGCGGCAGTTTTCAAAGTCGGCCGCTCAGGCGGGACAGTGGAATCTGCTTCTCTCGGGCATCGAGGGCGTGGGATTGGGTGCCTTCGGCGTCGGATTGCCGGATATCCCGCTGTTCGTCGGCGTGCTCCTCAAAAGCCTGTACGAGATGTCGCTGCGCTACGGCTGCGGCTATGACAGCGCGGAGGAGAAATATTTCATCCTCATGCTCATTGAGACCTCGCTCTCCCACGGCGACGCGCTGACGGCAGGAGACGGCAGGATAAACGACTTCATCGAATCGGGCCTGCTGCCCGAAAACTACTCGCAGAGCGCGCAGATTGACCGCGCGGCGGCGGCGCTGTCCACCGAGCTGCTGTACATGAAATTCTTGCAGGGCATCCCCATAGTCGGCGCCGTCGGCGGAGCGTATGACGCAGTGTATCTGCAAAAGGTCCAAAAATACGCCAAGCTCAAATACACAAGGCGCTTCCTTACAGACCACGAAAAATCTCGCAACGCATAACCCTCCGCATGTGAAAAGAGTGAGAAAATACCTATTTCCCGCTTTGGCAGGAAATAGG
>JAVVTL010000100.1:0-4128 GCA_036653715.1 Oscillospiraceae bacterium | reverse complement strand
GACTCGCCGGACAAAAAATCTGCTCGCCAATCCACGCGACGGATTTAATCAGAGGCTCCCAAGTTTCTTTCTCCGCCTCGGGCGATATACTGTTGACAAGCGCCGCGCTTTAAAATACTATAAAGATATAATATTTTTCCGAAAGGGGTGTGCGGCGTGAGAGATTACGGGGAAGAACTCAAAAATCGCGTCGATTTCATAAAGCATCTAACGGAGGAGAGCCATGCGGACGGCATCGTCTTCGGCAACAGCGGGGGCAAGGACTCCGCGCTCGTCGGAATCCTCTGCAAGGCGGCCTGCCCGAACACCGTCGGGATTATTCTGCCCTGCGCCTCCAAACGCAATTTCGGCGAGGACAGGGACGACGGCGTGGCGCTTGCCGAGCGCTTCGGCATCAAGACCCTCACGATAGACCTGACGCCCGTGCGCGAGGCGGAGACGGCGGCGCTCTCCAAGGCCGTGAGCCTGAACGACGCGGCGCTTCTTAATATCGCCCCACGCCTCAGAATGACGACGCTCTATGCCTACGCGGCGGCGGAAAATCTGCTGGTGGCGGGCACGGGCAACCGCAGCGAGATATACATGGGCTACTTCACCAAATGGGGCGACGGCGGCCACGACCTGAATCCCATCGCAGACCTCACGGTGACGGAGGTCTATGAGTTTTTGCGCTACCTCGGCGCGCCGGAGGAAATAATCCGAAAGGCTCCCTCCGCCGGACTTTTCGAGGGACAGACGGACGAGCAGGAGATGGGCGTGACCTACGCCGCCATCGACCGTTTCCTCCTGACAGGCGAGGCAACGGACGCGGACAGGGCAATTATCGAGCGCTATCACGCCCGCAGCGAGCATAAGAGACGCCCAATCGCAATTTATTTCAATTGACAAAATCGTAACATTGACAAGATAGGCACATTGTACTATAATTCAATATAACGTTATGCGGCTTATTGTGCAAATTGGTTTATCAACATAAGCCGCATCTTTTGTTGGAAAATAGACAAGGGGGCTGCAAATGAAAGACTTGAAACACCTGATCTACTTCGAAAACCTCCTGCAGGACGCGCACAACGAGCTTGTCACGCAGGCGGTCGGGGAGGGCAAGATCGCTCTCGGGTATAACTGCTACTATATCCCCGAGGTACTTATGAACCTGCAGGGCTGCTTCTCCTCGCGCCTGCGCGCGCCGCGCTGTGCCTCTGCGGACGTCGCTACCTACTACATGACAAACCGCAACTGCCCATACGTCCGCTCAATACTCGAGCGCGCCATCGAGGGAGGCTACAACTACCTCGGCGCTCTCTTCGGAGCGGAAAGCTGCGCCGCCATGGAGCGTATGCAGGAACACTTCTTCCTGATAAATCCCGTCAAGAACGACAAATTTTTCGTCACCATCATCGACCCGCCCCTGAAGGCGGACGAGAATGCCCTCGACTACTACAAAGCCCAGCTCCGGCTCAAGGTCGTAGACCCCCTGCGGGAGCACTACGGCATCGACACCTCCGAGGAGGCGATGCGAAAGGCAATCGAGGAGCATAACGAGATTTGCCGCGTCATCACCGAAATCGGCAACCTCCGCAAGGAACTTAATCCCCGCATCACGGGCTACGAATTCCACGTCATCCAGCTCGTCTCGCAGGTCTGCCCGCAATACCTCATCCTGCCCTATCTGCGCGAGACGCTTGAGGAACTTCGCGTCCGCGAGCCGGAAAAGGTCTTCCCCTTCCGCGCCCGCATAGTCATGGTCGGCTCCGAGATTGACGACCCCGACTTCACAAAGCTCGTCGAAATGTGCGGCGCCATGGTTGTCGCCGACCGCTATTGCTTCGGCAGCTTCCCCAGCCGCGAGGAAATCGAAATCAAGGCCGGAGAGACCGCGTTCGAGGCAATCTGCCGCCACTACCTGCACACAAATCAGTGCGCCCGCTTCATGTCCGGCGACAAAATCGACCAGCGCCATGACGAAGTCAAAAAGCTTGTCGATGATTTCCATGCGGACGGCATTGTCTACCAAAACATGAAATTCTGCGAATTTTGGAGCTACGAGAAGGTTCTCGCCTCGCATATCTTCGCAAATGAGCTGAATATCCCCTGCTGCACCATAGAAAAAGAATACGTCGTCGGCTCTGCGGGCCAGCTCCGCACCCGCTTCCAGGCCTTTGTTGAGAGCCTTGAAATCAAAAAAATCAATTCCGCGATGGGGGAGGGCAAGAAATGAAAGTCGTTTTCAAAAACCCCCTTAATAAAGTCGTCGGGGGAATAGACAAAAAACTCGAGAAACTCGATCCGCTGTGGCAATCCGAGCACGGCGTCGGCGGACTGCGCAGCCGTTACCCGGACAAGACCGGCATCGCAAAATATCGCGAGTGGCGCGGCGTGCAGGACACCATGGTGGACTATACCGCGTGGCTCAAAAACCTCAGCTATATGGGCATAATGGTCGCCAAGGACCCCGTGCACATGCTTAAGGGCTTTTGGGAATACCGCTGGATGGGCTCCTTCCTTGGCTCCTTCGCCTTTGTTGACCGCCTGTTCGAGGGCTATCGCGGCCCCGAGCTTGTCATTGCCGGAATGCACGGCAACGCCATAGTCAAAACACTGACCACCCTTATCGGCAACGTCCTGCGCAACGACGTCCGTCTCGGCGGCGGCCCCATGAGCGACAAAATCGTCGGCATGGACGAGACCATCCCGCCGCTCTTCATGGCGGGCTTCCCCAACCTGCTCGGCCTGCCCATGCAGACCCTGCCCGAATTCGTCATCTGCGACGTTGACCAGCACATCGAGCCCTATTATATCGACATTGCCGAGTCCTATGGCCTGCCCGCGGACGTCTGCTCCCGCTGCTCGGCAGAGACGGGTGTTGCCTTTGACGACGCATTCCCGATTTTCGGCAGAGCCGTGCTCTCCACAAACCAGCCCTGCAACGCGAGCGAGGCGACCTCCATGTTCCAGCGCCGCCGCTTCCTCTCGCAGGGGATTCAGGACTATCCCTTTGCCTTTGCCATGCAGCACAACGAGCCGGGCGGAAACATCTATTCCGCACAGGAGCTGCGCAACACCATCAAATTCCTTGAGGAAGCCTACGATGAGAAGTACGACTGGTCCGCCCTGTTCAAAGCCGCGAAGGACATGAACGAGCAGAACCAAATCGAGCTTGAAAAATGGGAAATCCTCAAGACCCCGTATTCCGCGCTCGGCGGTATCTCCGAGACCCTCTATAAGCTCGTCGAGTGGGCAATGGTCAACGGACGCGACCCGTACATGAACAAGGTCGACCGCAAGGTCATCAAAATCATGGAGCGGGAATACGAGCGAAAGCACATGCCCTTCGGCGGCAAGACGCGCCATCGCGCCTTCCTGTGGGGACCCTCCGCCGTCTACTATACCGACTTCCCGACGTGGACGCAGAACTGCTGGGGCCTCTCCATCGTGCTCAACATGGACTCCACCATGGGCCACAACATGATAAACACCGAGGACCCGCAGCAGGCGCTCATAGACCTCGCCAAATTCTCCGAGAAGGGCGTCATGCGCCACCACGCCGTCGGCGGCTGGGACAACGTCAACGCCGTTTGGGATTGGGCGAAAAAAATGAACTGCGACATGGTCATGGTCAACGATAACGTCTCCTGCAAGGGCATGAACGGCGTCCACGCCATGCTTGAGGAGCAGGCGCGCGATTTGGGCCTGTACTTCATGTTCCTCGAGCACGACCTCGAGGATTGCCGCACCATCTCACGCCGCGACATGCGCAATCAGGTCAACAACTACATGACCGTCGTACTGGGCGAGAAGCCGCTTGACGCCACCCTGGTCGACTTTGACGACAGCGAAGCCTGGTAAGGAAAGGTAGGAGAGAAACATGAAGAAACTTCACGCCAAAAAAGAGCTGAAGAAGCAGATAAAAAAGGACGCAGCCAAGACTGTCAGGAAGGACATCTGCAAGAAAGCCGGAAAGCAGGCCCGCAAAATCGCGGGTAAGCTCGCCATAGTCGGCGCACTGACCTTTGTCGGCACCTTCACCCTCTATATGTTCAACCTTGAGAATAAGCTCATCTACTACGTCATCACCCCCCTCCTTCAGAAACACTACAACGCCCAAACCCGCGACAGAAAAATATAAAC
>JAVVTL010000099.1:0-4219 GCA_036653715.1 Oscillospiraceae bacterium | reverse complement strand
GGGAATATTGTTGCGAGATTGAAAGGAATGGTCATTTATGGAAAACTCCCGCTCTGAGAGCTACGCCGCGGCAGGCGTGGACATCACCGCCGGCTACAGGGCCGTCGAGCTTATGAAAAGCCACATTGCGCGCACGATGACTGCGGGCGCTATGTCGGACATCGGCGGCTTTGGCGGCCTTTTCGAGCTTGACCTCACCGGCATATCCCGCCCCGTTCTCGTATCGGGGACGGACGGAGTCGGCACTAAGCTGAAGCTTGCTTTCCTGATGGAAAAGCATGACAGCGTCGGCATTGACTGCGTCGCCATGTGCGTGAACGACATTATCTGCTGCGGCGCGAAGCCGCTTTTTTTCCTTGACTACATTGCCTGCGGCAAGAACGTCCCGGAGAAAATTGCCGCTGTCGTCTCCGGCGTGGCCGAGGGCTGCGTGCGCGGCGGCTGTGCGCTCATAGGCGGCGAGACCGCCGAGATGCCCGGCTTCTACCCCGAGGACGAATACGACCTCGCGGGCTTCTCCGTCGGCGTTGTGGACAGGGAAAAAGTCATCGACAACCGCGCCATGCGTCAGGGCGATGTCATTCTTGCCCTCCCCTCCTCCGGCGTGCATTCCAACGGCTTCTCACTCGTGCGCCGCGCCCTCTCTGTCGAGACCGCCGACCTCAAGTCCCCCCGTGCGGAGCTTTCCGGCGCTTCCCTCGGCGAGACGCTGCTTGCGCCCACCAAAATATATGTAAAGCCCGTTCTCGCGCTCACGGCGCGCGTGGCAGTGCGCGGCATCTCGCACATCACAGGCGGCGGCTTCTATGAGAACATCCCGCGCAGCCTGCCCGTCGGACTTGGTGCCAAGATTGAAAAATCCGCCGTCCGCAGCCCCGCAATTTTTGACCTCATTGCCAAATCCGGCAGCATACCCGAGCGCGACATGTGGAACACCTTCAACATGGGCGTCGGAATGAGCGTCGTCGTCCCCGCCGCGGAGGCGGACACGGCTCTCGCTATCCTGCGCGAAAACGGTGAGGACGCATACGTCATCGGCGAAATAGTCGCCGGAGACGAGCGGGTTTGCCTGTGCTGAAACGTTACCTCACCTCCGGGATTCTTGCCGGGATATGCGTCGGCCTCGGCGGCTCGGTCTTCCTTGGCAGTGACAACCGATATGTCGGCGCGGGACTGTTCAGCGTCGGACTTATCGCCATCTGCTACCTCGGCTACTCGCTCTTTACCGGGCGCGTCGGCTTTATCGTCGCCGTCCACGGCAGGGAGGAAATCTCCGAGCTGCTGCTCTGTCTGCTCGGCAACCTCATCGGCGCCTGCGCCATGGGCTTTGCCATCGCCTACGCCCTGCCATCGAGGGCGGAAAAGGCGCTCGATATGTGCACCGCAAAGCTCCAAATGCCGCTCGGCTCCGTCTTTGTCTGCGCCCTGTTCTGCGGCATACTCATGTACCTTGCCGTGGTGCTCTTTAAGGAAAAGCAAAGCGTCCTCGGCATTCTGTTCTGCGTTCCCGCCTTCATACTCTCCGGCTTCGAGCACTCGATTGCGGACATGTTTTATTTTGCCGTTGCCGGCATTGTGAGCCTGCAGGCCTTCGTCTTCATCTGGCTTGTCATCCTTGGAAACGCCCTCGGCGGGATGCTTATGCCCGCGCTTCGGCTCCTGATGGGAGGTCGGAAAAATGCGTAAAACCCGCATTGCCGTCCTCGTCTCCGGCGGCGGCACCAACCTGCAGGCGCTTATCGACGCGCAGAACGAGGGCCGCATACCGAGCGGCGACATTTGCGCCGTCATCTCCAGCCGCGCGGACGCCTACGCCCTTGTCCGTGCCGAAAACGCCGGAATTGAGGGCGTCTGCATCCCCGGAAAAAGCGCAGACTTCGAGGAACGGCTGACCGAGGCGCTCCTCGCCCGCTCCGTTGACATGCTCATCCTCGCGGGCTTTATGCGCATTCTCTCGGCGGAATTTACCGCCGCATGGCAGGGGCGCATCATAAACATCCACCCCGCCCTCATCCCCTCCTTCTGCGGCGAGGGCTATTACGGCCTGCATGTCCACGAGGCGGCGCTGAGGCGCGGTGTCCTTGTCACCGGTGCCACCGTACATTATGTAAACGAAATCCCCGACGGCGGGGAGATAATACTGCAAAAGGCCGTGGAGGTTCTGCCCGGCGACACGGCGGAAGCTCTCCAGCAGCGGGTTATGCGCGAGGCCGAATGGGTTATTCTGCCTCAGGCTGCCGAGCTGGCGGCAAAAAAAATACAGGAGGAGACACAAAATGGCTGATATTTTTAATCACCTCAAGGCGCGCCCCTATCCCGGACGCGGCATTCTGCTCGGCAGAGGGCGGGACGGGGATATTATCTGCGCCTATTTCATCATGGGACGCAGCGAGAACAGCCGCAACCGCGTCTTTGAGCACACGCAGGACGGCATTCGCACCCGCGCCTTTGACGAGGCAAAGATGACCGACCCCTCGCTCATCATCTACCACCCCGTCCGCCGTCTCCACGACACCCTTATAGTCACAAACGGCGACCAGACCGACACGATACGCGAATTTCTCGCGGACGGCAAGAGCCTCTATGAAGCCCTTGCGACGCGGCGCTTTGAGCCGGACGCGCCAAACTATACGCCCCGCATCTCCGGCGTCGCCTTCCCCTGCGGCTGCTGCTCGCTCTCCATCCTCAAGGCCGCCACGCCCGAGAGCTGCGACCGCTTCTATTACACCTATAACCCCGAGCCGGGCGAGGTGCGCTTTATCAGCACCTATGCGGGCGCGGGCGAGCCACTGCCCTCGTTTTCCGGCGAGCCGCTCCGTTTCTCCCTGCCGCAGATTGGCGCTTCCGAGCTTGCCGAGCAGCTTTGGGACGCGATGGACGTCGATAACCGCGTCTCCCTCTATGTGGAAGCGGGCGGCGACCATGTCATCATCAACAAAAATATTTGAGGAGGCGCGACATGACAGAGCTTGAACTGAAATACGGCTGCAACCCCAACCAAAAGCCCTCCCGCATATTCATGGCGGGCGGAGAGCTGCCCATTGAGGTTTTAAACGGCAAGCCGGGATATATTAACTTTATGGACGCCTTTAACTCCTATCAGCTTGTGAAGGAACTGAAGGCCGCCACGGGGCTTGCCTCCGCCGCCTCCTTTAAGCACGTCTCCCCTGCGGGCGCCGCCGTGGGGCTGCCCCTCTCCGAGATTGACAGCGCCATGTACTTCGCCCCCGCCGACGCGGAGCTTACGCCCATTTCCCGCGCCTATATCCGCGCGCGCGGAGCCGACAGGCTCTGCTCCTACGGCGACTGGGCGGCGCTCTCCGACGTCTGCGACGAGCAAACCGCGCTCTACCTCAAATACGAAGTCTCCGACGGCATAATCGCCCCCGGCTACACCGACGCGGCGCTTGAAATTCTCCGCAGCAAAAAGGGCGGCAAGTACAACATTGTCTCCATAGACCCCGCCTATGTCCCCGCCCCCATAGAGCGCAAGGACATTTACGGCGTCACCTTTGAGCAGGGGCGCAACGAGTTCAAAATCGACGACTCCCTGCTGAACAACATCGTCACCTCCGACCGCGAGCTGACAGAGGGCGCGAAAACCGATATGAAGGTCGCCCTCATAACCCTCAAATACACCCAGTCAAACTCCGTCTGCTATGTGAAGGACGGACAGGCCGTCGGCGTCGGCGCGGGTCAGCAGAGCCGCATCCACTGCACCCGCCTCGCGGGACAAAAGGCGGACAACTGGTACCTGCGCCGCTGCCCCAAGGTACTGAACCTCAAATTTCGCCCCGAGCTGAAGCGCGCCGAGCGCGACAACGCCATCGACATCTACACCTCCGACGAGTACGAGGACGTGCTGAGCGACGGCGTCTGGCAGGGCATATTCGCCGAAAAGCCCGAGGTTTTCACCCTTTCCGAGCGCAAGGCGTGGATTGCCACTCAGGGCGGCGTGACCGTCGGCTCCGACGCATTCTTCCCCTTTGGCGACAACATTGAGCGCGCCCGCAAGAGCGGCGTCCGCTATGTGGCGGAGCCGGGCGGCAGCATTCGCGACGACGACGTCATCGCCACCGCGAACAAATACGGCATGGTCATGTGCTTTACGGGAATGCGGCTGTTCCACCATTAAAAAACGGAGGTGCGCCATGAGAATCATGGTTGTCGGCGGTGGCGGCAGAGAACACGCCATCATAAAAAAGCTTAAACAAAGTCC
>JAVVTL010000098.1:0-4346 GCA_036653715.1 Oscillospiraceae bacterium | reverse complement strand
CCCCCGTGTTTAATCGGGTAGATATTTCTTTTCGATTTATGCCTTGACGATTTTGTAATACGCCTTTGCGGTCAGGGCGTAGACTATGGCGTAGATGCAGGCGAAGGAGAGGGCGGTTGCGGCTGTGCTCATGGCAAACAGCCCGACATTTGTGAGCAGGAGCGCCGCCAAAAGCTTGGTTATCATCGGAAACGCGAAGGCGACATGCACGGTCGCCGCGACAATCGGCAGGAAGAACACGGTCATTATCTGTCCGTGTATGCTGGTTCGGACCTCCTGCTTGCTCATGCCCACCTGCTGCATGATTTTGAAGCCCTCGGCGTCCTCATAGCCCTCGGACACCTGCTTGTAGTAGATAATCAGCGCCGTCGCCATCAGGAACATGAAGCCAAGGAGCATGCCGATGAAGAAAAACCCTCCGTACATGGAGTACAGCTCGTCGGCATTGTCCCCGCGCTCCTGAATGTAGGCAGACTTGTAGGTCAGGCCCTCCATCTTATCAAAAACGCTGTAATCCCGGAAGGATTCCGGCGCCTCGCCGCGCAGGTCAAAGCCCACATAAACCGTCGGGAGATAATCCTTGCCCTCACCGTTTAAAACCTCGCCGTGACTTGCCTGTTTGAGTATGTCGCCAATCTTATTGTCGTCAATCCCGCCCATGCTGCCGTAGTAGCGGACGTATTGGAGATTTTTTATCTCCGCGCCGCTTTCCTCCGCCATCGTCTGCACTATATCCACGACGGCGTTCATGCTTGCCTCGTCGCTCTCGAACATAAGCACGCCCACATCGTGGGGGTACATTCTTTCAATTGTCTCCTCCGTGCCGAAATACAGGCAGGCTGTGCTCGAAACCGTGACCAGCACCATGGTCGAGAGGATGCACACGGAGGCGAGGCCGGCGGCATTGCGCTTCATGCGGTGGAGCATACCGGAGACGGCGATGAAATGCTTTGTCGTATAGTAATAGCCCTTGTTTTTGCGCAGCGCCTTGAGAATCGCGATGCTGCCGGCGGTGAAAAGACAATAGGTTCCCGCAATGACAAGCAGCACAGCCACAAAAAACAGACCGAGGGCGCTAAGCGGCGTCTTGACGGATATTGCAATCCCATAGCCCGCCGCAAGTGTCACGACGCCTATAATCGCGAGCAGGAGGCGGGTTTTCGGTTCCCTGTCGCCCTCGTTGTCGCCGCGCAAAAGCTCTATGGGCTTCGCCCTGCCTATGCGCAGCAGATTGCCGACGAGGCAGAGGATGAATATGAAGCAGAAGACCGCCGCCGTCCAGACGATTCCCGGCACTGAAACAAAAAAGCCGAAGGGCACGCCCGCTCGCAGCAGCTTGCAGAGCACGAGCAGCATGAGCTTTGAGAGCAGTATGCCGACGGCAAGCCCGCCGACAATGCCCACAATCGCGGTATAAATCGTCTCCCAAAACAGAAAACGCGCGATGTGGCGCTTCTCCATGCCGAGGATGTTGTAGAGGCCGATTTCCTTTTTTCTGCGCTTCATGAGAAAGCTGTTGGTGTACAGGATGATGATTGCGGAGAATATCCCGATGACACCCGTGCCGAGAAAAAGCATGGAGTACACATATTGCGCGCCGCGCATCTCCTTCACGCCGCTGTTGCCGGAGAGGAAAAACATCGTATAGAGCATCGCCGCCGCTCCGACGCAGGTCAGCAGATAGGGCAGGTAATACTTGCCGTTCTTTTTCATGTTCTGCGCGGCGAGGCGCGCGTAAAATCCGAATTTACGCACGGCTTTCACCGCCCTGTGCAATGACCGTCAGGGTGTCGGAGATTTTTGCGAACATCTCCTCCACAGTCTGATTTGCGCGGTAGAGCTGATGATAGACCTCGCCGTCGCGCAGAAAGAGCACTCTTTTTGCGTGGCTGGCCGCCTTGACGCTGTGCGTGACCATGAGGATTGTCTGCCCCTCCGCGTTTATGTCCCCGAAAAGATTCAGGAGCGCATCCGTCGCCTTGGAGTCCAGCGCACCCGTCGGCTCGTCGGCAAGGATTATCTGCGGCTCGGTTATGAGCGCGCGGGCGACCGCCGCCCTTTGCTTCTCGCCGCCCGAGACTTCATACGGAAACTTTTGCAGTATCGCGCTTATGCCGAGCGTCGAGGCAATCGGCGCAAGCCGCTGCTCCATCTCCGCGTAATTCTTCCCCGCCAGCACGAGCGGCAGGAAGATGTTGTCGCGTATCGAGAAGGTGTCCAGCAGGTTAAAATCCTGAAACACGAAGCCCAAATTGTCCCGGCGGAATGCCGACAGCTCCCGCTCGGAAATACCGGTGATGTCGCGGGAATTCAGCAGCACCGCGCCGGAGGTGGGCTTGTCGAGCGCGGCAAGGATGTTTAAAAGCGTCGTCTTGCCGGAGCCGGATTCGCCCATTATCGCGACATATTCCCCCGCCTCCACGGAAAAGGTGACGGAGGAGAGCGCGCGCACCTCGGCTCCGCCGAAGCGGGTGGTATATGTTTTCTTCAGAGAGTTTACCTCAAGCAATGCCATTTTTGTTGCCTCCAATATCAGTTTGCCCTCATATGATAACAGAGCGCCGTCCTGTCCGCCATAGCTTTGGCTTACATTACGACGCCTATCCTTACATTTTTGCAAGCTTCGCCCGCGCACTATTCCATCAGCATATCGGGGGAGCGGAGGTCGAGGCTCACGCGGGTGCCCTCGCCCTGACGGGAGGTAAGAGCTATGCCGTGACCCAGTCTGTCACAGACGCACCTGCACATATACAGGCCGATGCCCGTGGATTTTTTGTCCTCCCTGCCGTTGTATCC
Organism: Oscillospiraceae bacterium; assembly: GCA_036653715.1. Lineage (GTDB taxonomy): Bacteria > Bacillota > Clostridia > Oscillospirales > Oscillospiraceae > Scatomorpha. The sequence goes on along the minus strand of JAVVTL010000098.1, from coordinate 1,550 downwards.
CGTGAAGCCGCGCTGGAACAGGCGGGGCAAATCCTCCTCGCGGATGCCGATGCCCGTGTCCGCTATCACCAATGCGCTGCCCTCGGAATATATGCGCGTCACGCCGCCCGAGGGGGTGTACTTGAGCGCATTTGACAGCAGCTGCTCTATGACAAAGGCCAGCCACTTTTCGTCCGAGAGGACGGTCTTCCCGCTCTCGGTGAAATCCACGGCGACTTTTTTGAGTATGAACTGCCGCGCGTATTTGCGCAGACAGCCGCGCACAATCTCGTCCAATGCACAGCGACGCAGAAGGTAATCGGTAGTGTCGCTCTCCAGCCGCTCATAGGACAGCGCCATCTCGACATATTGCTCGATGCGGAAAAGCTCCGACGCCACGGCCGAGTTGGCGCTCGTCTCCTCCTGTTGGAGCAGCAGGCGCATGGCGGCTATGGGCGTTTTTATCTGGTGCGCCCAGAGGGTATAGTAGTCCTCCGACTCGCGGCGCTCGGCGTCCGCCTTCTGCTCGCTGCGCGCAAGCTCCGCGCGGAGAATCAGCAGCAGCTCACGGTAATCCTCCTCAATCGCGCCGGAAGCGCTTGGGAGGCGGTCGGTTGAGATTATTATCTGCCCGCGCAGCTCCGTGAGCGCCCGATGCTTGCCGAGATAGCGCGTGTAGCCCACGGCAAAAAGCCCCGCGCCGACGGCGGCGCAGAGCGCGACGGAATACAGCACCGCCTCCGTCGGCAAATCGTAGAGCGAGAAGACCGCCGCGAAAATTGCCGAAAAGATTGCGAGCATTATTATGATTTTACAGTGCCGCCGGAGATATGAGAGGAGCATGGCATTCACCCGATTATATATCCTACGCCCTTTTTCGTGCGTATGAAGTCCGCAAGGCCGAGGGCCTCAAGCTTGCGCCGCAGGCGGGTCACGTTCACGGTAAGAGTGTTTTCGTCCACAAAGCTGTCCGTCTCCCAAAGGCGCTCCATCAGCGTCTCGCGGCTGACGACGGCGCCCCTGCGCTCCATGAGTGTCGCAAGTATGCGATGCTCGTTTTTTGTCAGCTCCAAGCGCTCGCCCTTGTAGGTGAGCGACCCGTCCGAGAGGTTCAGCACAGCGCCCGCGCACTCGACGAGCGAGCTCACGGCACCGAAGTCGTAGGTTCGGCGCAGAAGCGCCTGCACCTTTGCCGCCAGCACCGAGAGGTCAAAGGGCTTGGCGATAAAGTCGTCGCCGCCCATGTTCATCGCCATGACAATATTCATGTTATCCGACGTGCTGGATATAAACATCACAGGCACCCGCGAGAGCCTGCGTATCTCCGCACACCAGTGGTAGCCGTTGTAGAAGGGCAGGGATATGTCCATCAGCACAAGCTGCGGGTCAAAGGCCGCAAATTCCTCAAGCACCCTGCCGAAATCCTCCGCACAGCGCGCCTCGCAGCCCCAAGTCTCAATATGCCTTTTTATCGCGCCGGCAATAACGCCGTCGTCCTCAACAATGAAAATTCTGTACATGTCCATATGATACCACAAACCGCCCATACTTCGCGCCCGGATTTTATAAAC
>JAVVTL010000097.1:0-4367 GCA_036653715.1 Oscillospiraceae bacterium | reverse complement strand
CTGCTCTGTTAACGTTTGGAATTTTTCTCTCGCCACGTCCTCACCCGCCTCATTATCGATTATCGTTAATTGCGTTTTGAGCACACTATCGAATATCGATAATGTCAAGCCGTATTTTTTCTCCGAATATTAACAAACTATAAAATCTCTCGCAGGCACTGCCGCCGCTATTGACAAACGGAAAACGCCGCCCTATAATCGCTAACATCATTAGCGAAAGGAGACAGCCCATGGATTACCGTGAATTGGCGATGAGTTTGTTCTCATCCCGCTTTTTTTCGGCGCATCGAGCGCACTATCAGCCCATAAGCGAGAGCAGCAAGGGCGAGAATTTTGTCCTGCAGCTACTCTGCGAGCGCGAGGTCGTTCTCTCCAGCGAGATTGCCTCGAGCATGCACATTACCACCGCGCGCGTGGCAAGTCTGCTCAACCAATTGCAGAAAAAGGGCTATATTCAACGGCAAACCGATGAAAGCGACCGTCGCCGCGTGATTGTAAAAATCACCAAGGAGGGCCGCGCAAGAGCCGAGAGCCAGCTGAAGCTCATCCTCGACCGCGCGGAGGAGCTGCTCTCCGACCTCGGAGAACAGGATGCAACGGAGTTCATCCGCATCCTCGGGCGCATTCAGCAAAACAGCACAAAGCATTTTCGCCGCGACTGCGAAGATACAGCCAAATGAACAAATAGCTAACACTATTCGTCGTTTTTTCACATACCACAAGGAGGCGTTCCATGCTCAGGTTATTCAAAAACTTCACAAAGCGCGAATGGGGCATGATTGCGATAAGCGTCGCATTCATTTTGGGTCAGGTCTGGCTTGACCTGCGTCTGCCCGATTATATGTCGGATATCACCCTGCTCGTGCAGACCCCCGGCAGCGCGATGGCGGACATTCTTGCCGCCGGCGGCAAGATGCTGCTCTGTGCGCTCGGCAGCCTTGCCTCGGCGCTCGTCGTCGGATTTTTTGCCGCGAGAGTCGCGGCGCGCCTCTCCCGCCGCCTGCGCGAGAGGGTCTATGACCGCGTCCAGTCCTTCTCGATGGAGGAGCTGAGCGGTTTCTCCACCGCAAGCCTAATCACCCGCTCCACCAACGATATCACGCAGATTGAGATGATTGTCGCCATGGGGCTTCAGGTCATGGTCAAGGCGCCGATTATGGCGGTCATGGCTGTGGCAAAGATTCAGGCCAAGGGCTGCTGGCAGTGGTCAACGCTGACGGGCTGCGCCGTCGTGCTCCTCATAACGACCATCGTCTGCATAATGCTCTACGCCGTCCCGCGCTTCAAAAAAATTCAGGTGCTCACCGATAACCTCAACCGCGTCACGCGCGAAAATCTCACGGGTCTGCGCGTCGTCCGCGCCTACAACGCCGAGGATTATCAGGAACGCAAATTTGAAAAGTCCAACAACGAGCTGACAGACAACAACCTTCAGGCAAACCGCGCCATGCAGGTCATGAACCCCGTGATGACGATAATCATGAACGGCATGACACTCGGCATCTACTGGCTCGGTGCCTATATCATCAACGCCTCGGCAATGGCGGATAAGCTGACCGTGTTCTCAAACATGGTGGTTTTCTCCTCCTACTCGATGCAGGTCATCATGGCATTTATGATGCTGACCATGATTTTCATCATGCTGCCCCGCGCCCAAGTCTCCGCAAAGCGCATAAACGAGGTGCTTGAGACCGTCCCCACCATCACGGACGGCGACGTCACCGAGACGCCCTCCGATTTGCGCGGCGAGGTGGAGTTCCGCAACGTGAGCTTCCACTATCCCGACGCGGAGGACGACGTCCTGCACGACATTTCCTTTACCGCCAAGCGCGGCGAGACTGTCGCCTTCATCGGCTCCACCGGCAGCGGCAAAAGCACCATTGTGAGCCTTGCCACCCGCCTTTACGACGCCAGCGAGGGCGAGGTGCTGATTGACGGCGTCAACGTCAAAAGCTACACGCAGGAGGCGCTGCACAATAAGCTCGGCTACGTCCCGCAAAAGGCCGTGCTCTTTGCCGGCACCGTCGCCTCAAACGTCGCCTATGGCGACAACGGCCGCCCCGCCGCCTCACTCGGGGACATCACGGGAGCCGTCGCCGTGGCGCAGAGCGCCGATTTCGTCGCCTCCCTTGAGGGCGGCTGCGAGGGCGCTGTGGCGCAGGGCGGCTCGAACTTCTCCGGCGGTCAGAAGCAGCGGCTCGCCATCGCCCGCGCCGTCTGCCGCAGACCGGAAATTTACATCTTTGACGACTCCTTTTCCGCACTCGACTACAAGACCGACCGTGCGCTCCGCGCGGCACTCAAGCGCGAGACGGGCGAGGTCACAAGCCTCATAGTCGCACAGCGCATCGGCACCATCAGGGACGCCGACCGCATCGTCGTCATCGACGACGGCGCCGTGGCGGGCATCGGAACGCACGACGAGCTGATGAAGACCTGCGAGGTCTATCGGGAAATCGCCTACTCACAGCTCTCAAAGGAGGAACTCGAATGAGCAAAGAAACACAAGCTCCCGCTTTCGGCGGACGCGGCCCGATGGGCGGACGCGGCCCCGGCGGCGGACACGGCCCCATGGCTCGCGGCGAAAAGCCCAAAAACTTCAAGGCCTCGCTCGGCAAGCTCGCCACCTTCAGCAAAAAGCATCACACGGCGGTCATAATCGCCCTGCTCTGCGCCGTTTCAAGCAGTATATTCACGATAATGGGGCCGGATAAGCTCTCGACCCTCACAAACCTCATCATAAGCGGGCTTATGACGGGCATAGACCTTGACGGCGTCCTCGCCATCTGCCTGACGCTCGTGGTTTTCTACGGCGCGAGCGCCCTGCTCGGTCTGACGCAGGGGCTTATCATGACCAACACCACGCAAAGCCTCTCGCGCGAGCTGCGCGCGACCATCTCCCGCAAGATAAACCGCCTGCCGATGAAATATTTCAACACCACAAGCTACGGCGACGTCCTGAGCCGCGTCACAAACGACGTGGACACGATAGGCGAATCATTACAGCGCAGCATCATACAGCTCGTCTCCGCGCTCGCATTTTTCCTCGGCACCATGTTCATGATGTTCAGGACGAACTGGGTCATGGCGATAACCGCCATACTCTCCTCCCTGTTCGGCTTCGCGCTCATGATGCTCATTATGCGCAAGAGCCAGAAATACTTCTCCGCACGCCAGAAATGGCTCGGAAAAATAAACGGGCATATCGAGGAGGTCTATTCCGGACACGAGATTGTCAAGACCTATAACGCCGAGAAAATGAACAAGGCGGAATTTGACAGGCTGAACGGCGAGCTGTACGACTGCAACTGGAAAAGCCAGTTTCTCTCCGGCCTCATGATGCCGCTCATGAACTTTGTCGGCAACTTCGGCTATGTCTCCGTCTGCGTCGTCGGCGCGGCGCTCGCCATGAACGGCAAAATCGAGTTTGGCGATATTGTGGCCTTCATAATCTATGTGCGCCTGTTCACAAACCCGCTGTCACAGATGGCGCAGGCAGCGACGGGGCTTCAGTCCACTGCCGCCGCCTCCGAGCGCGTGTTTGAGTTTCTTGACGCCGAGGAGCTTTCGGACGAGAGCGGCAAGCCGCGGCGCGAGGGCGACATACGCGGCGAGGTCGAATTCAAAAACGTCCGCTTCGCCTACGAGCCGGGCACGGACATCATCCACAACTTCTCCGAGCACATCCTGCCGGGTCAAAAGGTCGCCGTCGTCGGCCCCACCGGCGCGGGAAAAACCACAATCGTCAGCCTGCTGATGCGTTTTTACGAGACGGACGGCGGCTCCATACTTGTGGACGGCGTCCCCACCTCTGATATGCCGCGCTCCGACGTGCACAGCATGTTCGGCATGGTGCTTCAGGACACATGGCTGTTTGAGGGGACGATACGCGAAAATATCGCCTACTGCAAGTCCGACACAAGCGACGAGCAGATAAAAAGCGCCTGCAAGGCTGTCGGGCTGCATCATTTCATCAAGTCCCTGCCCAAGGGCTACGACACCGTGCTGGACGATAAAACCAATCTCTCCGCCGGTCAAAAGCAGCTCCTCACCATCGCGCGAGCCATGATTCAGGACGCACCCATGCTGATTTTGGACGAGGCCACAAGCTCCGTCGATACCCGCACCGAGATACTCATACAGCGCGCCATGGATAAACTCACCGCCGGCCGCACCTCCTTCGTCATTGCCCACCGCCTCTCCACCATACGCAACGCCGACAAAATCCTCGTCCTGAAGGACGGCGACGTAGTCGAAAGCGGCAACCACGAAGCCCTCATGTCCCAAAACGGCTTCTACGCCGAGCTGTACAACTCCCAGTTCGAGAAAGTCTCTTAAGTAGGGGCGCACTTTGTGCGCCCGAAACG
>JAVVTL010000096.1:0-4735 GCA_036653715.1 Oscillospiraceae bacterium | reverse complement strand
TTTATTTCCGCCTGCGGGCTTGGAAACTCTGCGAGGCTTTTCTCGCCCGATACGGGCGGGGACGATTGGATAGGACGGGGGGATGCGGGGGGAGCGGCTGTTTCCGCTGAGGCGGAAAGGCGCGGACGGGGTTACGCGGGGATTGGACGAGGGATACGGGGATGCGGGGATACGCGGACGGGGGTTATGGGGTGGGGAGGGCGGGGGTTGCTTCGGGTTCGGGGAGGGCGGGGCTTACTTCGGCTTCGGGGGGCGGGGATTGCTCGGGGGACGGGGTGGGGGGGAGCTCGGGGGTGGAGGAGGGGGCGGGGGTTTCCTCGGGGGGCTTGGGCTTTGAGCCGGCGCCGATGGAGGCGAGATATTCCTCCATGGTGAGGAAGGAATCCACGCCGCCCGCGATTTTGCCGCCGGTGGCCCAGAGGGCGCCGCTCGCGTCTCTTGTGAGGATATCCACGTCGTCGACGGTGATTGCGGCATTCAGGGGATTCAGGCAATCGTTCACCATGGTGAGCCACTCGTCAACAAAAATGGAGACGTAGGAGAAGCCGCCGACGCTGTCGCCGTAGTTGCCGGGCAGGGTGTGGAAGCTCACGTTCTCCGGCTTGCAGAGCAGAAACTCGCGCGCGAAGAAGGAGAGATTTGCCGCTGTCAGGTCGGTATCGACATATTCGATGAAAATATCTGTCAGCTTGCCGAGGTTTGCGATGTTCCCTGCGGTGAGGGTCTGCTTCGCGACGGCGGAGAGGAAGCCCTGCTGCCGCTCGATTCGGCTGATATCGCCGCCGTTTCCGGTGTAGCCGGAGCCGGGGTTGCCCTTGCGGAAGCGCACGACGCGCAGTGCGTCCTCGCCGTTCAGGAGCTGCTCGCCCGCCTTGAAGTGGATGTGCAGATTTTGGTCGGGGTCGTCGTAGTCCATATCAAAGGGCACATTATAGCGCACTCCGCCGATGGTATCGACGAGCTTTTCAAACGCCGTGAGGTCCACGACGGCATAGCAGTCCACCGTGAAGCCGACAAGGTCCCTTATGCCGCTCACAAGTCCGTCCACGCCGTTGCCGCCGTTATTCAGGTCGAAGGCAAAGAGCGTGTTGACTTTTTTCACGTTGCCGGGGGTGTTGACCAGCGTGTCGCGCGGGATGCTGACGACATTCAGCGTATGGAGGACCGTGTCCATCCTGCCGACGAGGAGTGTGTCGGTGTTCGCGCCGGATTTGTCGCGCCCCACCACAAGAAGCGTGTAGACGCCGTCCTTGCGGCTTGAGCCGCTCTCCTGGTTTTCGACGTCGGGAACCTCCGGCTTCGACGTTTCCGGCGGCTTTTCCCAGAGCATATACGCTCCCACGCAGAGCACAAGTACGCAAGCTATAGCCGTCACAACCCGCAGTGCCTTGTGCTTTTTGCGGGGCATGGCGTGCTTGCCGTGTTTTTTGTGGTTTTCGTCATCAAATTTCAAGTTATCATATCCTTTGTTACTTTGCCGTTCTGACGCTGCCCACAGAGGAAAGTTCCGCATTCGATAATTATCGGCAGCTTATTTCAGCGCGAATATGTCGCTCCGCAGCCCCTCGGGGTCAAACAGGTGGTTATATTGCAAAAGCTTGTAGTCCGCTATCGCGTCATCCCCGACGAAGTCCGCGTCGGAGAGCCTGCGCCAAACGCCGTCCGCGCCCAAAGCGCCGCCCGCGGTGATTGCCGGCCAGCGGCCGGACAGCTCGGAGAGGAAGCTCTGATAGCCGGATTTTTGCAGCCCCGCCGTGTCCATCAGCAGCGAGGAGAGGTAGTTCATCGAGGTCACGCCCGCGTCGCGCTCGTCGATGTCATAGTTTGCCCAAATAAAAAACGGCGTGAGATATTTCCTTTGCGTCTCCTCAAGGCTTGCCTCGGCGGAATCGTGACCGAAGGCGAGGTCATACAGCTCCTTTTCGAGGCTCGGCTGGTGGTCGCCGAAAAACAGCACAATTACCGGCTCCGAGACGCCCGAGAAATAGTCGATGAGATACTCCATCGCGGCGTCGGACTCGTTTATGAGCGTCAGATACTGCTCCGTCTGCGGGAATTCGCCCTCGTGCCCCGCGATGCAAACGTCGGATTCATATTTGTCGAAGTTATAGCCGCCGTGGTTCTGCATGGTGATATTGAAAAAGAACACGCGCTCGTCGGGCGATTTTTCCTCAAACCACGCGACAAGGTTTTCAAAGTTGCTCATATCCGTGACATAATTGCGGAGGTAGTCCCGATTCTCGAAGTCATCCTTAAAATATATGTTGTCAAAGCCGAACAGCGAATAGACCTCGGGTCTGTTCCAGCCGGAGGCGAGATACGGGTGCATCGCCGAGGTTTTATAGCCCTGCCGCTTCAGCAGGGAGACGAGCGTGTCCGTCTCGTAGTTAACGTAGAGCTGGTAGGGCGAGGAGCCTGTCGGGACAAAGGCCATGCTGTCACCCGTCAGAAACTCGTACTCGCTGTTTGCGGTGTTGCCGCCGAAGACGGAGGAGCAGACGTAGCCGCGCACGGTGTTTTCGGTGAGCGAGTCCGTAAAGGGCGCGACGGGGACGTTTGTCTCAAGCTCGCCGAGGACGGAGAGGTCGGAAAACGCCTCGCTCATCACGGCGATTATGTTCGGGCGCCTGTCCTCGGCGGGGGCAAAGGCCGGAATCGCCGCCGCGATGTCGTTTAGCGCCTCCTGCGAATAGCCCTCCGGCTCGGAGACGTTGAGGCGCTGTGCCGTCACCGCGAAATACATGACGGCGCTCTCCTCAAAGCCGTTGGTGTCCCAAAGAATGTGCAGCCCCGCGCGGCTCAGCATCGGTGTGCTGAGGCAGAGCCAGGTGTAAAGTCCCGCCAGCGCCAGCGAGAATATGCGGGTGAGCGGACGAAAGCGCGGCGCTTTTTTCGGAGGCGCGACAAAGAATGCCACACCCGCCGTCGCAATCGCCATGGCGCAGGCGGCGACAAAGAGGGCCGTGACCTTGAATTCATAGTTCCCCGCGACATTCAGCGCCGTGCGGATGCTCGCGAAGTCGATGGCAAGAAACGGCCTGCCGCGAAAGAGCTGAAGCGTGTAATTTGCGATACCGAAGGCGAGCGAAATGCCGCCGCCGGCGATTGCCGCGCTGCGGACGCCGCCGCTTACGGCATATGCGGCAAGGTAGAGCGCAAAAATCCAAAGCGCACCGAAGGCGTGGAGCGCCGCGCCGCTCTCTGCAAGCCCCCCAAAGCTGCCGAGTGACAGGAGCTGGATGACGGCATAGGAGTTGAGCGCACAAAAGGCGAGCGACGGCAAAAACGCAAAGGTCGGTGCGTGACGTCTCAGCAGCAGCGCCGCCGCGATAAGCGCCCCGCCGAGCGCAAGGCTCAGGGCGAGGGTTAAAAATCCGACCGCGCCCGCAGCCGCCGCCGCGATGAACGCTCCCGCGTATAAAAGGGCAAAAGCGCCGGGGAGCGCAGCGTAAAGCATCCCGGCTCTCGTTTTTTTCTCTGTATATGTAGTCATTATGTTCCTTCCGAGCAGCATTGCGCTGACGCTTCAATTCCGAGCAGCATTGCGCTTCAACATTGTAGCATTCCGCCCACTTATTTTCAAGCGGTGTGATTTGTGAGATAAGCAAGTTTTTGGCGAAAAAGTTGGCTGTTCTTTGCCAAAGTATTGCATATTGGAACTCGTGCGTATATAATAATGTTTTTAAAGAAAGCCGGGGTGACCCATCTGTACTCGCAAATTACCGATAATATATTCAGCATATACGTTGAATTGCCCAACAGCCCGCTCAAAAACCTGAACGCCTACTTCATAAAGGCGGACGGCAAAGGCGGGCGCAATCTCCTCATCGACACCGGTTTCCGGCGCGAGGAATGCCGCGCTTCCCTGCTCGGCGGCCTCGCGGAGCTTGGCGTCTCGATGGACGACAGCGATATTTTTCTGACCCATCTCCACGCCGACCATTCCGGCCTTGCGGCGGATGTCGCCGGCGTCGGCACACGCATCTTCATGAGCCGCGATGACTCTGCCCGCCTCGCGGGCTTTAAGCAGGCCGACGATGGCGACGGCCTCAAATCCTCCCAAATTCTTCAGGGCTTCCCCGACACGCCGAGGTTCCGCGGCTTCCTTAACCGCGGCAGGCGCTTTTCCTGCGAAAGCCCCGAGCGCTTCGAGCCTGTTGATGACGGCGATGTCTTCACCTATGGCGGACACAGGCTGCAAGCCGTCTCCACCCCCGGTCACACGCCGGGGCATCTCTGTCTCTATGACGCTGAAAACAAAATCATGTTCCTCGGCGACCATGTCCTGTTCGACATAACGCCGAATATTACCGCATGGCAGGGCTTTTCCGACCCGCTCGGGACCTATATCCAAAACCTGCGCAAGATTCGGGAATACGACGTCCGACTGCCCCTGCCCGGGCATCGCGGTGTCCCCTGCGACATGAAAACGCGCATCGACCAAATAATCGAGCACCACGGCGCAAGGCTCAAGGAGATTCTCGACACGCTCGACCTCCACCCCGGGATAACCGCCTATGAGCTGTCCTCCCGCATGAGCTGGAATATCCGCGCGGACGGCGGCTGGGAAAACTACCCCGTGCCCCAAATTTGGTTCGCCGTCGGCGAGACCGGCGCGCACCTCGAGTATCTTCTCCCGCGCGGCATGATTACCCGCGAGCGGCGCGACGGAGTAGACCTCTATTTCCCGGCATAACTCACGGCGACCGGCAAATATCCGCGCCGTTCCCCGTCG
>JAVVTL010000095.1:0-4744 GCA_036653715.1 Oscillospiraceae bacterium | reverse complement strand
GACTGCCGACTGAGTAGAAAAGGGTTGACTTTATTTCAGTTCTGCTTTATATTATTAAGGCTATCCGAAAATCAGTTTTTGGAAGCGGCAGGAGCGAAAAAACTGGTAAAGTCACCATTTAGGGGAATAGCTCAGTTGGCAGAGCGACGGTCTCCAAAACCGTAGGCCCAAGGTTCGAGCCCTTGTTCCCCTGCCAAAAAGCCCGCGGATTCTTGATAACACAAGAATCCGCGGGCTTTTTTTGTTTATTTTCCGCCTATAGGTTGGGCTGCGGGTTTACGACGGGGAGGCTGAGGTTTTCCATCATGATGGGCGGGAAAAGCTGGGTGAGGATTTCCCATAGCGTGAGGCTGCTGTAGCCGGCGCTGACCTCCGAGGAGTTGGCAAAGCAGCTCGGATTAAGAAAGCCGTTGTAGGTGAGGCCCGCGTTGCCGCAGAGCATATATTCGAGGCCCATGAGGATGCGCTTGTAGAGGACGTCATCACTGTTGCTCGACTTTATGTGCATGAGTATTTTTTCGCGGTCTATCTGCTTGATGGTCTCCATCAGGTTGTTTTGGCCCGTGTAGACGAGGGAGTTTTTGAAGTAGGCGCTTTCCCTGCCGAAAAAGGCGTTTATTTGTTCGTACCACAGGTCAAGAGGGCGGGACATGTATTGACGCATCTCGTCGCTGTAGATGGAGCTGACGACCTCGTGCTTGTCATGGAAATGATAATAAAAAGCGCGGGCGCTCATGGCGCAGTTGCCTGCAATTTGAGTGACCGTAATTTCTTCGATTGTCTTTGTTTTGAGCAGTTCCTTGAGGGAATCCTGAATCAGCTTTCTCGAGGATGGGCGTTCAATCATGGCGGCGGCACTCCTTTGCACGGTTTTGGGCTTTTGTGAAGGATTGTTACGACTTTCGCAATGTGTATAAGGATTATAGATAAACAAAGGTTCATGAACAGGCTTCGCGTTATGACTTTTATCTGATTTTACTTATAAACTACCACACAATATAATGTTTGTAAAGTCAGTAAGAGTTTAATATGGCTGAAATTTAAAGACTGGAGGTCAACCCATGAGCAACAGGGAAAACTATGTAAAAGACAAAGTGGTGATTATCACCGGAGCTTCCAACGGTTTTGGCGCTCTGACCGCAGAAAGGGTGGCAGAACTGGGAGGCAAGCCCGTTTTGGCAGCAAGGAACGAGGACAAGCTCAAGGCGGTCGTTGAAAAAATCAAAGCGGCCGGTGGTGAGGCGGCCTATATAGTGACCGACGTCTCCAACGAGGAGCAGGTCTTTGCAATGGCAAAATTTGCCGTGGACACCTACGGTCGCATAGACGTTTTGGTCAACAACGCCGGCAATATGCCGCTCGGCTTCTTTGCGGACTACAAAAAGGGCATGAAGGCTTGGACCAACTGCATCGACATTTCCATCAAGGGCACGCTTTACGGCATCTGTGCCGTCTATGACCAAATGATGGCTCAGGGTCAGGGCCAAGTCATAAATATTTCCTCCATCTACGCGAACTATCCCCTCGCCGGCGCGGCCGTGTATCAGGTCGCCAAGGTCGGCGTCGAGTATCTCGCGGAGTCCCTGCGCAGCGAGTGCCAGGGCAAGATAAAGGTCACCACCATAAAGCCCACGGGCTTCAACCGCACCGGCCTCATCAAGACCGTCGTGGACGACATGGCGGGCGCCTCCATCGTCAGCGACCTCATGGGCATAGTTGACCGCACGGAGAACGCGATGTGCCGTCCCGACTTCCATGATATCGACAGCATCACCTATAACGACCCCGATCCGCAGATTTTGGCAGACAACATCGTCTATGCCATAGACCAGCCCTGGGGCGTCAGTGTCGCCAACATCACCGTTCGCGCCAGCGGCGACGGATTCGCCATCTGAGTGCAGAAAAGGAGGATTACATTATGGGAAGCTATATAAAAGAAAACTATGTAAAAGATAAAGTCATAATCATCACCGGCGCGTCCAGCGGCTTCGGTGCCGCCACCGCTAAAAAAGCCGCCGCCATGGGTGGCAAGATTGTCCTCGCGGCCCGCCGTGACGAGCGCCTCAAGGCGATAACCGAGGAAATCCGCGCCGCGGGAGGCGAGGCCTCCTACATCAAGACCGACGTGCGCTTTCAGGACCAGGTCAAGGCCATGGCAAAGTTTGCCGTGGACACCTACGGGCGCATCGACGTCCTTGTGAACGATGCGGGAACCATGCCGCAGGCCTTCTATGCCGACCACGAGTGGGCGATGGAAGCTTGGGAATATTGCATCGACACCTGCATCAAGGGCTCCCTTTACGGCATCTGCGCCGTCTATGACCAAATGATAGCTCAGGGTCAGGGTCACGTCATAAACCTGTCCTCCGTGCTCGGCAACCTCTCCATCGGCGGAAGCGGAGTCTACGCCGCCGCCAAGGTCGGCGTGCGCTACCTCGCGGACGCCCTGCGCGTCGAGGGCTGCGGGAAAATCCGCGTCACCACCATCCGCCCCACCGGCGTCAACACCACCGAGCTGGGACAGAGCGTCGTGAACGTCAACGCCTCCATGTCCTGCCTCTACAACAAGCTGTTTGACGCCTTCCAAAAGACTCCCGAGACAGTCCCCGGAATGATGGACAGAAACAGCGTTCAGCTCAACGAGCCGATTGCCGAGGACCTTGCCGACAACATCATCTATGCCATAAACCAGCCCTGGGGCGTAGATATCAGCGACATTACCGTCCGCGCAAGCGGCGAGTCGCTGTTCGCATGACTTCAGAGAGGAGAACAAATATATGAATCATAGATTTCTTGAGCCTATCAAGGTAGGCAATCAGACACTCAAAAACCGCGTGATATATATGGCAATGGCAAAGTCCCTGTCCGGCTTTGACGCAAAGGTCACGGCGCGTGAGCTTGCCTATGTCACCTCCGTAGCCAAGGGCGGCGTCGGCCTCTTTGTCACGGGTGCCATGGTCGTCGATGACGAATGGCCCTCCACGACTCCCATGCAGCCCGGCCTCTACAACGACGTGTTTCTCCCCGGCCTGACGCTCATGGCGAAGGCTGCCCACGACAACGGCACCAAGATACTGTTCCAGCTTTGGCACGGCGGCGAGGTTGACTATTCCGGCAGCAACCCTCCCACCATAAACGACATATCCGTGGACGAGATTCATCGCATTCAGCGCAAGTTCATAGCCGCCGCCAAGCGCGCCATGCTTGCCGGTGCCGACGGCGTCGAGTTCCAGACCTGCCATACATATATTGCCAACCAGTTCCTCTCCCCGCTGTGGAATCACCGCACGGACGAGTACGGCTGGGATACGCTTGAAAACCGCACCCGCTTTGTTGTCGAGTGCCTCACAGCCCTCAGAGAAGTCATCGGGCCGGACAAGATTCTGTCCGTCAAGATGCAGGGCTTCGATTATCCCAAGGGCGAAGGCCCGAACGGCAACGACGGCATCACCCCCGAGATGGCAGCCGAGGTTGCGCCCATCCTTGTCAAGGCCGGCGCAGATATGCTGACCGTGACCGCCGGCGGCACGCTCACCGGCAAGGACGATATCATGACCGGTGACGTCCACAGAGCCGAGGGCTGGAAGGTTCACGCCGCGCGCGCCGTCAAGGCCGTCGTGTCCGTCCCCGTCGCCGCCTCCGGCAACATCCGCCACCCCGAGTTCGTTGATCAGATAATGGCAAACGGCGACTGCGACATGGTCGGCATGGCGCGCGGCCTTTACGCCGAGCGCGAGTGGGTCAAGAAGTGCGCCGAGGGCCGCGAGAGCGAGCTGCGCTTCTGCCTCTCCTGCATGCACTGCTGGAACGTGGATATCTTCACCCCCGACATGTCCGGCTGCTCGGTTAACCCCTTCGCCTCCCGCGAGGGCAGCCAGCGTCAGATGGTAAAGAACGGTGCGGGCAGAGTTGTCGCAATCGTGGGCGCAGGCCCCGCAGGCATGGAGGCCGCCGTCACCCTGAAGCAGCGCGGCTTTGAGCCTGTCGTTTTTGAGAAGGAAAACCGCATAGGCGGCAACATAAACATCGCCAAAAAGCCCCCCTTCAAGGGCAAGTTCCAGTGGGCAATCGACTACTACGAGAGCATGGTCAAAACCCTCGGCATCGACGTGCGCCTCGGCACGGAGGCAACGGTGGAGAACGTCATGGCGCTCAAGCCCTACAGCGTGCTTGTCGCCTCCGGCAGCAGCGTCACCACGCTCCCCGTCGAGGGTTTGGACGGCGAAAACGTTTTGCAGTCCCGTGACATACTCGATAAGGACATGGTTTTCTCCGGCAAAAAGATGGCCGTCATCGGCGGCGGAATCACGGGCATGGAAACCGCGCTCTACCTGCGCGCTCAGGGCAACGAGGTGTCTGTCGTTGACTTCGCACCGAAATTCCCGAGCGTCCAAGGCCCCGACCCGCGCTTCATGATGGAAGCCAAGCTCGAGACCGAGCACTGCGAGGAGCAGGGCATCGCGCTTCTTTACGAGCACAAGGTACTGAAGTATGCCGACGGCAAGCTCAGCATCGAGGGCGTCAAGGACGGAATCGTCTCCGACGTCGCGGCAGATATCGTGGTGCTCTCCGCAGGCGTCAAGGCGAACAATCCGCTGCTTGGCGCGCTCATGGCCGCAGGTCAGCAGAGCGTTTGGCAGGTCGGCGACGCCAACTTCCCCGCCAAAATCTACAAGGCAGTCGTGAACGCCAGCAAGTTCGCCTACGGACTGAACTAAGACGTTTCGGCATCCGCGCAATAATA
>JAVVTL010000094.1:0-4814 GCA_036653715.1 Oscillospiraceae bacterium | reverse complement strand
CGGATGTGCGGGTCTTTTCTGAATAGCAGACAAGTGATTACACCAGCGATGGCAATCGCGAACAGGCAAAAGCTGTCAGTGGTTATTGGCAGGGGCAAAAAACAAAAAAACTGCAAGCCTTTATAAATAAAGGCTTGCGGCATTTTGGCGTCCCCGGGCAGATTCGAACTGCCGGCCTTCCGCTTAGGAGGCGGACGCTCTATCCGGCTGAGCTACGGAGACGTATTGGCTTGGTTGCCGATGCTATTGATTTTCGGCTCTGTCATTTTAACCTATACCCGGCGCGCTGTCAACTCGACTTGGCAAAAAACTGCATTTTCGGGCCTTTCGGCATTTTTTCGGCGCAGGCACGGTAAGGTTGACTTATTAACATTAAAACTATATAATACTTATTTACCAATTTCTCTACGCGAAAGGACTGTCTCTATGCTAACTCTCAAGAACATCACAAAAGACTACACCGCGGGCGACACCGTAGTTTCGGCGCTGCGCGGGATAGACGTGAGCTTCGGGGAGGGCGAATTTGTCGCCATTCTCGGCCCCTCGGGCTGCGGAAAAACCACCCTGCTGAACATCATCGGCGGACTCGACCACTACACCGAGGGCGACCTTATCATAAACGGCCGCTCCACCCGCGACTTTGAGGACAGGGACTGGGACACCTATCGCAACCACTCCATAGGCTTCGTCTTTCAGACCTATAACCTCATCCCCCACCAGACCGTCCTTGCAAACGTGGAGCTTGCGCTCACCATCTCCGGCGTCTCCAAGCAGGAACGCCGCAGCCGCGCCGAAAAAGTTCTCGCGGACGTCGGCCTCGCCGACCAGCTGAACAAGCGCCCCAACCAAATGTCCGGCGGTCAAATGCAGCGCGTTGCCATCGCCCGCGCCCTCATAAACGACCCCGACATCCTCCTTGCCGACGAGCCGACCGGCGCGCTCGACTCCGAGACGAGCCTTCAGATTATGGAGCTGCTCAGCAAAATCGCCAAGGACAAGCTCGTCATTATGGTCACACATAACCCCGACCTCGCCGAGCGATATTCCACCCGCATCGTGCGCCTGCTTGACGGCAAAATAATCGACGACACCCTCCCCTGCAACGCCGCCGAGGAAACCGTCTATAAAGCCGACGGCAAGAAAAAGCCCTCCATGTCCTTCGGCACGGCGCTTTCGCTCTCCCTCAACAACCTCATGACCAAAAAGGCGCGCACCATCCTCACAGCCTTTGCGGGTAGCATAGGCATTATCGGCATTGCGCTCATTCTCTCGCTCTCAAACGGCATCCAGATGTACATAGACAGGGTGCAGGGCGATACGCTCTCAAGCTATCCCATCACCATCGAGGCGGAGGCGCCCGACCTCACCTCCCTCATATCCACCATGTCTGATACCCACGACACGGCGGCGGGCGGACCCGCTCACGAGAAGGACGCCGTGTACTCCACCGTCATCCTCTACGACCTCCTCAACAGTCTCACCTCCATGGACACCGAGACGAACGACCTTGAGGCCTTTAAAAAATATCTTGACGACCCCGACTGCCCTCTGCGCCAATATACAAGCGCCATCCAATACGGCTACAACCTTGACTTCAACATATTCACCGAGGACAAGGACGGCGCCATCGTCAAGACCGACGCCATAGAGCTGCTGCAAAACCTCATGACCGGCATGTACGGCGGCGACTACAGCTCCTATTTTTCCTCCATGGGCAGCATGTTCTCGAGCTATCAGGTCTGGGAGGAAATGCTCCCCGGCGAGAACGGCGAGCTTATAAGCGACACCCTCCCCGGACAGTACGACATGGTCTACGGCCGCTGGCCCGAGGCGAGCGACGAGGTCGTGCTCTTTGTTGACAAAAACAACGAGGTCAGTGACCTCGTGCTATACGCGCTCGGCCTCAAGACCAACTCCGAGATGACCGAGGCGCTCGAAAAATCCATGAACAAGGAGCAGGTTGATTCGACTGTCGAGAGCTGGAGCTATGAGGACATCTGCGCCCACACCTTCAAGCTCATTCTCCCCTCGGAATACTATCGCTTTGACGAGCTTTCCAAGAGCTACGTTGACGTTTCCTCCACGGCGAGCGGCCTTGACTACCTCTACAACTCCGCCAACATCGGCACACCCCTCAAAATCGTCGGTGTGGCGCGTCAGGGCGAGGATGCCATCTCCGGCATGATGCAGGGCGCAATAGGCTATACCTCCGCCCTCACGGAGCACGCAATAAAGTCAACCGCCGAGTCCGACATCGTAAAGGCTCAGCGGAAAGACCCCGCAACCGACGTGATTTCCGCCCTCCCCTTCCGCACGAAAGACACCAAGGACCCCAGCGGCGAGGAAAAAATCACAGCAGTGCGCGAATACATCTCCGGCCTCGAGGCGACGGATAAGGCCGCCCTCTATACAGAAATTATGAGCGTCCCCTCCGACGCATATGTGAACACGCTTATTGATGACAACATGTCCAAAATGACACGCGAATACATCGAGGAGCTGCTCACTGATAGCTATGCCGAGGAAATGGGCGTTGACCCCGCCACCGTCACGGACTACATCGCCGACATGGACGACGCCACGCTTTTCTCCTATGTCCGCGAGAGCATGGCGGAGCAAATCCGCGCGCAGTATGCCGAGGCGACAAAGGCCAAGCTCTCCAACGTCAGCGCCGGACAGCTTGCCATGGTGCTCGACCACGCTCAGCTTGAAAACTGGCAGTACGACTACATCTTTGAAAACTCCCTCCCCGCCACCGTCTCCGAGGCCAGCTTTGACGACAACATGAAGCTTTTCGGCTACACCGACCTTGCCCGCCCAAGCTCTGTAAATCTCTACGCCTCCACCTTTGAGAACAAGGACGCCATCGCGGATGAAATTTCCGCCTACAACGACGCTGCCGCCGACGAGCAGCAGCTCAGCTACACGGACTACGTCGCCATCCTCATGAGCTCCATAACCACCATAATCAGCGCCATCAGCTATGTGCTCATCGCCTTTGTCGCCATCTCGCTCGTGGTAAGCTCCATTATGATTGGCATCATAACCTATATCTCCGTGCTCGAGCGCACAAAGGAGATTGGCATACTCCGCGCCATCGGCGCCTCGAAGCGCGACATCTCAAACGTTTTCAACGCCGAGGCACTTATCGAGGGCTTCACCTCCGGCGTCATTGGCATAGGTCTGTCGCTGCTCCTGCTGCTGCCGATTAACGCGATAATACACCATCTCACCGACATATATACTCTGAACGCGGCGCTGCCCGCCGTCGGCGGCTTCACGCTCATCGCAATCTCAATGATACTGACCTTCATTGCGGGACTTATCCCCTCCGGCTTTGCCGCGAGGCGCGACCCTGTGGAGGCATTAAGGACAGAATAAGATATGCATTATTTACGTTACCTCAAACAGGAACCGGGCTTTTACCGCAGCGCCCTCCTTCTCATGATTCCCATGATTTTACAAAACTTCGTCACCAACTGTATGCAGCTGGCGGACACCTTCATGGTTGGCGCGCTCGGCGAGGTAGAGCTTGCCGCGGTCACTATGGCGAACTCGCTTTTCTTTGTCCTCTCGCTGATGATTTTCGGCATTCAGTCCGGAGCCAGTGTGCTTGTCGCCCAGTATAACGGCAGGGACAACAAGGAGGCTATAAACCGCGTCATGGGCATGGGCTACTACGTCTCCCTCTCGCTCACCACCGTGGTCGCGCTCGCCAGCTTCTTTTTCCCCCGGGAAATAATGCGCATCATCACCAATAACCCCCTCCTCATCGAGCCGGGGGCGGACTATATGCGCATTGTCGGCTTCTCCTACATAGCCATGTCGATTTCCGGCATCTACATCTCCGTTCAGCGCAGCATGGAAAACCCCAAGCTCGGCGCCTATCTTCTGACCTTCTCCGGCTGCCTAAACATCTTTCTGAACTACATGTTCATCTTCGGCAAGCTCGGCGCCCCCGCCATGGGCTGTGCCGGCGCGGCGCTCGCCACCCTAATCTCACGAATGTTTGAGGTCGTCGTCGTGGCAATCTATGCCACCCGCTCGCGCAATCTTCCCTTCATGCCGAAAAAGCTCCTGTGCCCCGGCAAAATCATCGCGCGGGACTTCGCCAAATACTCTCTCCCCGTCATCTGCAACGAGGGACTTTGGAGCTTTGCCGTCGCGCTCTACTCGGTAATTATGGGTCACATGGCGAATAACACGCCCATCGTCGCCGCCTACACCATCGCCGGCAACGTTGACAGGCTTGTCGCCGTCGCGCTTTTCGCCGCAGGCAACGCCGCCGCCGTCATCATAGGGCGGGAGATAGGCCGCAAGGCGGACAAGGAGTCGCTATACAGCAAGGGCGTGGCCTTAAACCTGCTCTGCCTCGCAACCGGAATCGTGACGGGCTGTGTTCTTCTGCTCGTCCGCGCCTTTGTGGTGGATGCGTATGTGTTCCCGCTCCTCAACATGTCCGCAGAGGCTTCGTCCATTGCGAAGTTCATGCTGCTCGTCATTGCCATTGTCATGCCCCTGCGCGCCTGCAATCTCTGCAACGTTGTCGGCGTGTTCCGCGGCGGCGGAGATGTGCACTACGGCCTTTTGGTGGACGTCCTGCCCATGTACCTGCTGACCGTCCCCGCCACCGCCCTGACGGCGCTGCTGCTCGGCTGCGACATCCGCATAGTCTACATCTGCATGAGCCTCGACGAGATAGTCAAAATCTTCCTCTGCCTCCCCCGCCTCCGAAACGGCAAATGGATCAACAGCGTCACAAGAGACGAAATAGCATAAATAACACTCCCGCTCAAAGCATTTAAACTCAGACC
>JAVVTL010000093.1:0-5493 GCA_036653715.1 Oscillospiraceae bacterium | reverse complement strand
TTATGTTGCTCTTTAACGTATGAATTTTGTCAGGGTATCGTAGAGCTGCTGCGGCTCTATGGGCTTGGCGAGATGGTCGTTCATGCCGGCGTCTATGCTTTTTTGGACGTCCTCCGCAAAGGCGTTGGCGGTCATGGCGATGATGGGGATGGTCTTCGCCTGCGGGTGGGCGCATTTTCTGATGGCGCGCGTCGCCTCATAGCCGTTCATCAGCGGCATTTGCACGTCCATCAAAACTGCGTCAAATTCTCCCGCCGCGCTTTCCCCGAAGCGCAGGCTGCCCTCCCGTCCGTTTTCCGCAATCGTCACGCTTACCCCGACTTTTTCGAGGATTCGCGTCGCGACAAGTCGGTTCATCGGGTGATCCTCGCAGAGCAGAACATGGGCACCGGACAAATCAAACTCGCGCGCGACGGCTTTTTCGCTCTCCGGCTCCTGCGATATTTTTTCCGCAAAACGCAGGGGCAGCTCTATAACGAAGGTGGTGCCGACATTGGGCGTACTGTCCACGGAAATCATCCCGCCCATATAATCGACAATGCTCTTTACTATTGCGAGGCCAAGGCCGGTCCCCTCCACCTTGGAGGTCATCGAGCTTTGTGCGCGGTAGAAGGGGTTGAAGATGTACTGCTGCTCCTCCTCGCTGATGCCGATGCCGGTATCGGAAATTTCAAAGCGATACAGGCCGATATGTTTGTTTTCGAGCGGCGACTCCGAGAGGTGATATGTGATTTTTCCGCCCTCCGGCGTAAATTTCAGGGCGTTTGAAAGGATATTGTCAATCACCCTGTGAATCCGAACAATATCGCCGTTGCAGCAGTCATGCGTTATATCCGTGGTCAGCTCGATGCTCTGATGCTTTTTGGCGGCAAGCGCACGCGCTCTGCCCGCGGCGAGCTTTAGTTGCTCGGAAAAGAAAAAGGACTCGGTGGTCAGAACGGTTTTTCCGCTTTCAATGCGGTTCATGTCCAAAATATCCGTAATCATGGAGAGCAGCAGCGCCGAGGACTGCTGAATCACCTGAAGACTCTCATGCACCTGCTGCGCGTTCTGCTCGTCCGAAATCGCGAGATTGCACATGCCGACAATGGCGTTCATCGGCGTTCTGATGTCATGGCTCATGGAGGCGAGGAATTTTGATTTTGAGCTGTTTGCCTGTCTTGCGATAGTCAGAGATTCGGTCAGGGCAATCCTTTGCTTCTCCTGCTGGGCGAGCATATCCGTCACGTCCGCGCGGCTGAATACAACAATTCCCGCAGACCTGTCATGCATGGCAAAACGGGTCTGCTTTGTGCGTATTTCACCGTTTTCCTCACGCAGGTGATAGGAAAAATCGTAGCTGTCCTTATCGGAGAGCTGCTGCAAAACGTTATCAATTGACATTTTCCCCGCATAAAGCGCACGATCCGAGTCGGTGATATAGCGCTCCGCCGTACGCTGTATCGCGTCGGTATAGGGATAGGAAACGCCGTATTCGTAGTCCCTCAGCCGCGCACTTTGCAGCTTGCTGTTATAGAACACCGCTGTTTTGGAATTGAGGTTGAGGTGCGCCACAAAATCGTAGTCAAACTGAATGACGGCATCCAAAACCTGCTCCTGCATTTTGCTTGCGGATACGTCAGTCACCGTCAGGAAGCCGACCAATTCATTGGTTTCGGGCTGCAGGGCCGTGTCCACATGGACGGAAACCCAGCGGATTTCCTCTCCCTCGCCAAGGCTTATGGTGCAGTCGTAGTCATGCTGCGTAATGCCAAGCTCAAAGCTGTTTTTCATGTTTTCGTTCAGGAAGGTCTTGCAGAAGGTATGGCGCTGCTCCTGATTCGGAATCAGGGAGGCAATGCCTCGGAAAAAGTCCTCCCTCACCATGCCGAAGCGATTGGCTATGTCGAGGCCCGTCTTGTCGTCCACCTCTAAAACCACATTGCGCGTCACATTGCAGTGGCCCGCCAAAATCACGTTTTCGCCCAAGGTGCGATAGCGGTATTTGATGGCGTCCTCATATTTGCGCTTTGTTTCCATCTGGTCGGTCACGTCAACCGCGCTGCCCAACGCGTAAACGGGGTTTTTCCCACGAGTCGGCAGGACTGTATAGGTGCAGCGCTTCCAAATGTAGCTCTTTGTGCGAACATCCCATAGGCGAACGGTGACGGACACTTGGTTCTCGCCGTCGTGAAGCCTTTGGTAAAAATCGAGGAACAGCGGAACATCCTCGCTGTAACACTGCTTTTTCTCGATGAGGCTCTCGGGAACATTCGGAATTTCCACACCGTGAATCCCGTAAACGTCCTCGGTGTTGTGGTTTTGGATGATGGTATGCCGCGGGATGTCATAGAGCCAAGTGTCGATATGATTCTGTTCCAAAACTGTGGTGAAGCGGTTTTCCAGCGCCTTATAGTCGTCAATGCTCTCCGCCGTGGCAACCGCGCGGAAAGGCTTGTTGTTCTCATCGAAAAGTGTCGTGAAGCGAACGCGCTTCCAGACCAAATTGCCCTTTGCGTCAATGGTTTTTATGTCCGCACCGGCATTGACTTCGCCGTTTCTGACCGCGCGAACCAAGGAATCGTACAGCGCTATGCTGTCCTTGTGAATCGCGCCGGATTCGTAGAGGCTCGCAGGATAGTTTTCAATCACCTCATCGAGCGTGTACTCGCTTGTGGAGATGGCATTCAGATAGGCGCGGTTGTTCGGAATGTCGTATTCCCAATACGCAAGACCCGCGTGGTCGATGGCGGCGGTCAATTTTTTCTGCGTTTGCCGCAGCTCAAACTGCGCTTTTTTCTGTGCGCTTATGTCGACGAGGACGCAGTAAAAGAACTCGCCCTCCTCCTTGCTTTTAAGGAGCTGAGAGCGAATGAACGCCCATTTGACAGTTCCGTCCTTGCAGATAAACCGCTGCTGATGCTCGATGGTTGTTCTCCCCGCCTCAATCTGCGAGGTAATATCGGGGAGTATGTCCGGAAAATCCGCCTCGTGGACTACCGCCGACATTTTGTTGCCCATCTCCGCGAATTCCTCGCGGGTATAGCCCATGAACTCAAACAGGCCGTCATTGGCGGAGATTACCGTCCAGTCGTCATCGAATTTGCAGCGAAATACCGCGCCGGGGATGTTGTTGTAAATCTGTCTGATTTCGTCGGTTGCCGCTTTCTCCTCGGAAATATCCGAGAGATAAATGACATAGGCGGGAGTGCCCCGCCACTCGATGAAATGCGAGGAGACGGAATAGTATTTCCGCAAAAAGTCGAGATAGACCTCGTGCGTCTTCCCTTCACCGTTGGCTCGGCAGGTAAAGCAATTTCGACAGGGGCTGTCAAGCTGACGCAGGGCGAAATAACACTTTTGCCCCAAATAGTCGTGTATTCCGACGTCGTCAAGAATTTCTTCCATGGCGCTGTTGGCATATAGCAGGTTATAGCTGCCCTGCTCCACAACGTAAACGCCGTTCGTGGAGCGATGGACTATCTCGCTGTAAAGTCTCGATTCGTCCGACATTTCATCGGAGTTTGGCAATTTATTCATTGGATTATTCTTCACGGCGTCAAGTCCCCTTCCCGGCACTGCTTCCGACAGACAGCGCGGCTTTCAGCTCAGCCAGCGTTTTTTGTGATGCGCCTTTTTTCTTTGCAAGCGCCAAAATCGTCACAGAGGCCAAATGGTTTGGCCTTGCCCGCCCGTTTTCCCAGCGGTTAACGGTGGAAAAGCTGAGGTGAAGCGCCTCGGCTATTTCAACCTGCGTCATGCCGATTTCGGTTCTGACCTGCTTTAATATGTCCTGAAGCTCCATTTTAGCACCTGTTATCATAAGTATAGCGAACGCTATATCGCATTCATCTTATTTTACAAAGAATTTGCACTTTTGTCAATGAAGGAATGCTCAATCGCTCGCCCTCAAGGCCTTTGCGGAACACTGTCTTTTCGCAGTAGCCGGCATATTCTCGGATTGCGAGAGTAAATCCGGCGCGCTTGGGTGGTATTCTCACTGTCATAATGGTAGAATCAGCACAGCAAAACAAAATCACCACCCAAGGAGCGAACAAAATGGAACGAAAAACAATCGGCAGCTTTATTGCCGCACTGCGAAAAGTAAATGGGCTTACGCAAAAGGATTTGGCGGAGAAGCTCCATGTATCCGATAAATCGGTCAGCCGCTGGGAGCGCGACGACGGCACGCCGGATTTGTCGCTGATTCCCGTCCTTGCCGAAATTTTCGGCGTGACCTGCGACGAATTGCTGAGGGGCGAGCGTCAAGCGTCTGAACAGCAGAGCGGGAATAAACCCGATTGCAAAAGCGACAAGCAGCGACAGCGCATTTTATCCGTCAGCCTCTCCAAATACCGCAACCGCAGTCTGCTGTCCGTCGGCCTCGCCGTGCTGGGCCTTCTTGCCGCGATGGTCTGCAATTTTGGCTTTTACCGAGCCTACCTCGGCTTTCTTTTTGGCTCGGTGTTCTATTTGGCGGCGCTGCTCTGTCAGGCTGTTTGGATAAACGGCGCGTTTCTTGCGGTGTCGGATGATGAAATGGCGGGCGCCGAGGTAGAGCGCTTTAAGCGCAGCCTTGTCTCCATTGCGGAGAAAGCTATGAGCCTCCCCGTCGTTTTATTTGCGGCGTCTCTGCCGCTGATTGTCTACCCCACAGACACCTATCAGGGACTGACGGCGGATAGCTGGTTTTTGCGAGGCGCCCTCCCCTTTGGGCTGGCAGGGCTTGTGCTCTGCGGGCTAATCTGCTATTTTCTCACGGATATACTGCAAAAAAACGGACTCTACACCCTGACGGAAAAGGAAGACGCCGTCTACCTGCACAACTTCAGGCTGCGGCGGGTTTGCGCTTTAATTTTGCTGGCGGCACTTTGCCTCACGCTGTTCGGCGGCTCCGCCCTTACCGGCTTCGGGGATGTTTCCTCTGTCGCCGACGGGACCTCCTTTGCGGATTTTGCGTCCTTTAAGGCCTATATGGAGCAGGAGATACCGGCAGCTCACACCGGCATCGGCGGTGCCGACGCCGCGCCCGAAAGGGTTTTGTCAGAGAGCACCGGCCAGTATTACGACGCACAGGGGAATGAAGTCACGAGGGACGAGGCACTGACGCGCACAATCAAAGACCAAGACGGCAAGGTCGTCTGCACATACATCGCGCGCAATGAATCGGTGTGGAACCTGCGCTATTCGCAAGCGGACGGCAATGTCCTGCCCATCACCGTGTTCACGCAAGACGATATTTTGGCGGCTCAGCAGAGGATTCGGGAAATAAACAGCATCGTCGCTGTTGCGGCAGCCGCTGAAATTTTTGCCGTCCTCATTATCTATTGGAAAAAACGCGCAAAGCCGGCATAAGCGCCTTACTGTGAATTAAAAATTTCGCTGTGGAATTTCCGATACCGATGTGTTACCATTATCTCGTTGCAATGCAATCACATGCATCGGGATATTGGGGGTGAGCTTATCAAAAGCATACTGATAATCGAGGACGACAGGGCGCTTTCGGACGGCATT
>JAVVTL010000092.1:0-5565 GCA_036653715.1 Oscillospiraceae bacterium | reverse complement strand
TGTTTGGGTCCGGAAATTGGTGGGAACAACTGGGCTCGAACCAGTGACCCCTTGCTTGTAAGGCAAGTGCTCTAACCGGCTGAGCTATGCTCCCGAATTGACTCCACCGGACCTAAGCGGCTTTGCCATTATACTAAAGCAGATTTGCGTTGTCAAGTCGCTTTTTCTATTTTTAGGATAATATCAGCTTATTGATTTCCTCGGGGGTGAAATAATATAGCTTATCGCAGAACTGGCAGCTCGCCTCGACGTCCTCTCCGGCGTCCCGCATGTCGCGAAGCTGGGCCTCGCCGCAGCCGGCGATTGCCGCCAAAACCTTGTCCCTGCTGCATGTACAGCGGTAGGTTATCGGCGTGCGCGCGACAATCTGAGGCTCCATGCCCTTCAGAACCTGGAGCACGACGGTGTCGATGCCGTCCTCATCCAAAACCGTGGTGAGCTGGTCCATGAGAAAAATATTTTCTTCAAGCTTGTCTATAAGCTCCTCGGGAGCGCCGGGCATGAGCTGGACTATGAAGCCGCCCGCCGCTTTTACGGAGGTGTCCCTGTCCACAAGGACGCCGAGGCCGCAGGCCGCGGGAATTTGCTCGCTCTCCGCCATATATCGCGCCAAATCCTCGGCAATCTCGCCCGAGACAAGCTCTGTTGAGCCGATATACGGTTCCTTCAGGCCGATGTCGCGGCTCACGGTGAGCATTCCGATTTTGCCGACGGCTCCGCCCACGTCGAGCTTCCCGTCCGCGCGAAGGGGCAGGTCTGTCGCCGGATTTGCCGCGTAGCCGCGCACGTTGCCCGAGGAATCGGAGACGGCGATGACGCTGCCTATAGGCCCTCCGCCGTTTATGCGGACGGTC
Source organism: Oscillospiraceae bacterium (assembly GCA_036653715.1). GTDB lineage: Bacteria > Bacillota > Clostridia > Oscillospirales > Oscillospiraceae > Scatomorpha. The sequence continues at coordinate 4,711 of JAVVTL010000092.1, read as the reverse complement.
AGGCTTGCGTCGTCTTCCTTCATAAGCTCGCCGAGCAGGGAGGCCGCGCAGAGCGTGCGCCCGAGCGCCGCCGTAGAGGTGGGCGCGGTATTGTGTATTTCCCGGGCGCGCTGGACTGTTTCCCGCGCGGTCACGGCAGATATTTTGACGAAGCCGTCCGACGTGACGGCTCTGATAATTTCATCCATTTTATGCATCTTCCCTTTTTGCGATTATAAAGAGGCGCCCTTCGCCGCCCGGCCCGTCCTCCCGCAGTACGGCAGCGGGAAAGCCCGAGCTTGCCAAAAGCTCACAGAGCTGCTGCGGCTCATGGGCGTATTCGATGTGCTCCTCGCCGGAGCGCCGCCAGAGTGCGCCCTCGCGCTCGAAAATATCCATGCCGTAGCGCAGCGCCTTTAGCTTGGCGTCAAAGCGCCCGCGCCACAGACAGAGCACGGAGGGCGTCTCGTCCACGCAAAGCTCGCCGTCCATGCCGCGCAGAAACGCAGGCGTGCGTATGTCGAAGATTAGCAGGCCGCCGGGGCGGACAAAGAGCCTAAGCCGCCGAAAAACCTCCGGCAAGTCGGAGGGCGGCAGATAGCTCACGGAATCGAGCGAGGAATAGGCGGCGTCTACCGTGCCGTAGAGGTCAAGCTCCGCCGCCTGCTGGCATATGAGCAGCGGCGCGACGGCGTTTTCCGGCAGCGTCTCTGCCTTTTCTCTTGCGGCGGCAAGCATGTCCGGCGAGGCGTCAACGGCTATAAGCTCGTACCCGCGCGAGGCAAGCTCGCAGGTGAGGGTACCCGTGCCGCAGCAGAGGTCGAGCAGGGTTTTGTGTTCCCCGCCGTCCGCCGCAAATATTTTTTCGTAGAAGTCCGCGAAGGCGCCGTAGGGAACGTCCCTCGTGAGGTCGTCGTACCAAAAGGCGAGAGGGCCGTAAGCGCTCATTTTTCGGTGGCCCCCTCAAGCCGCCTGAAAGCGGTGGCATAGCCGTCCGCCCCGTATTGGAGACTGCGGTTCACGCGGGATATTGTGGCGCTCGAGGCACCGGTTTTTTCGAGGATTTCGCTGTATATCATGCCGCCCTCAAGATACACGGCGACCTGAAAGCGCTGCTCCATCGCCTGAAGCTCGGTCACTGTGCAGAGGTCATCAAAAAAGCTCTTGCATTCGTCAAGCGTTTTGAGCGTAAGGATGGCCTTGTACATATCGTCGTTGCGCGGTTTTTTGTGTTGCTTGTTCATTTCGCACCTCCTGATTGCAATAGCCATAGTTCTATTCGCATTTTATAACGTTAAATCACAAAAGTAAACACCCTTTTGCGTTTTAGTTGATTATGTCCAATTTGCCAACATTGCTATTGTCACGGAGTACAAACTGTTATAGAATGAGCATACTAAAAGGGGGTCTGTGAATGCTTCTGCTCATCGCCGCAAACATGACGATATTTTGGATATGCGCAATCGTCGTCTTTCTCATTATCGAGGCCGCAACCGCCGGACTTGCCACAATTTGGTTTGCCATCGGCTCGCTGGCGGCGCTCATAGCCGCACTTTTCAACGCACCGATTTGGCTTCAGATAGTGTGGTTTTTTGTCATCTCAATCGTCACCCTGATTTTGACGCGCCCGCTTGTCAAAAAATATGTGAACGTCAAAATTCAGCCCACCAACGCCGATATGGTCATCGGCAAGGACGGACTTATCACCGAGGCCGTTGACAACCTCTCCGGCTGCGGCGCCGTCGCCGTCGGCGGCAAGGTTTGGACCGCCCGCTCCGAGACAGGCGTCCCCATCGCCGCCGGCGCTCTCGTGAGAGCCTGCCGCATCGAGGGCGTAAAGCTCTTTGTCCGCGAAATTCCCGAGGACGAAGCCTCCGAACAAATTTTATAATTAAGGAGTCTGCAACATGATAGAAAAAATCATCCTCGCACTTGTCGTCCTGCTGGTCATCGCCATCCTCATCAAAAACATCCGCATCGTCCAGCAGGCGAGAGCCTATGTCGTCGAGCGCCTCGGTGCCTACAGCGCCACATGGAATGTCGGACTGCACTTCAAAATCCCCTTTATCGAGAGAATCGCCAAGATTGTCACCCTCAAGGAACAGGTCGCGGACTTCCCTCCCCAGCCCGTCATCACCAAGGATAACGTCACCATGCAAATCGACACCGTCATCTATTTTCAGATAACCGACCCCAAGCTCTACGCCTACGGCATCGAGCAGCCTTTGGTCGCCATCGAAAACCTCTCCGCGACCACCCTGCGAAACATCATCGGCGACCTTGAGCTTGACCAGTGCCTCACCAGCCGCGACGTAATCAACACCAAAATGCGCGCCATCCTTGACGAGGCAACCGACCCCTGGGGCATCAAGGTAAACCGCGTCGAGCTCAAAAACATCCTGCCCCCCAAGGAAATCCAAAACGCCATGGAGAAGCAGATGAAGGCCGAGCGCGAGCGCCGCGAGTCCATCCTCCGCGCCGAGGGCGAGAAGCGCTCCGCCATCCTCACCGCCGAGGGCGAAAACGAATCCGCCGTCCTCCGCGCCGACGCAAGAAAGCAGCAGCAAATTCTTGAGGCCGAGGGTCAGGCGCAGGCAATCCTCTCCGTCCAAAAGGCCACGGCAGAGGGCATCCGTCTCATAAACGAGGCAAACCCCTCCGACGCCGTCATAAAAATCAAGGCGCTCGAGGCATTTGCCGCCGCCGCCAACGGCAGAGCCACAAAAATCATCATCCCCTCCGAAATACAGGGCATCGCCGGCCTTGCCACCAGCATGTTCGAGCTTATGCGCAACACCGACAAGCCCTCCGCAGAGGAGCCTTCCGAAAACAGCGGCAAACAATAAAAATAACATATGGCCGGCGGCATTGTCGCCGGCCGTTCTTTGGAGAAGACATATGGACTATTCAGGCAAAGCGCGCATATTCCTGTCACGCCACGGCACGGAGCCGGAGAGCGTTAACCTCTCCGACGTCACCGCCGCCTTTCTCTCCGAGATGGAGCTGGGCCTTTCCGGCGGGAAAAGCTCGCTCAAGATGATTCCCTCCTATCTCACCGCCGACGGGGCGCTCCCGCTCGGCAGACCCGCCGCCGTCATCGACGCGGGCGGCACGAATTTCCGCACCGCGCTCGTCTCCTTCACGGAGCACGGCCCCGAGGTCGAGTCACTTTCCGTCACCTCCATGCCGGGCGCGCTCTCGCCCGTCACCTGGGACGAATTTATTGACTTTACCGCCGCTCGCCTGCTGCCGCTTCTTGACCGAACGGACACCGTCGGCTTCTGCTTTTCCTATCCCACGGAGGAGACGCCCGAGCGCGACGGCAGGATAATCAAGCTCACAAAGCAGGTCATAATAGACGGCTTCGAAAACCGCCTGCTCTGCGCCGACCTGCAGGCGCGGCTCACAGCCCTCGGCGTCGGCAGGAAAAACATCGTCCTGCTTAACGACACGCCTGCCGTGCTGCTCTCCGGCGTCGGTGCCTCCCGCGAGGGGGAGTTTGACGGGCTTATCGGCCTCATCTCCGGCACGGGCACCAACACCTGCTGCAATCTGCCGAACTCGGCAATCCGCAAGCCGCACGGCGCGTTCTCCGGCAACATGCTGGTCAATTTGGAGTCCGGCGCCTTTTCCCTGCTGCCGCGCGGCGACTTTGACGCGCTTTTGGACGCCGCCACCCTTGACCCCGACACCTATCGCCACGAGAAAATGACCTCGGGCGCATATGTCGGCGAGCTCTGCCGCCTCGCGCTCCGCGAAGCTGCCGAGGAAGGGCTTTTTTCCGCCGAAGGCGCAGGCTCCGCGCTCTCACTCTCCGCCCTCGCCACGCCGGAGGCGGACGCGCTCGCCTTAGGCGGGGATATGTCCCTATTTGCCGACGTGAACGACGCCGCGTTTGCCGCCGAGCTGTGCCGCGCCATGTTTGAGCGGGCGGCAAGGTGCCTCTGCGCCAATCTCTCCGCCATCCTCATACTCACGGACAGCGGACACAGCGCCGCAAAACCCGCCTGCATCCGCGTGGACGGCTCAATGTTCAAAAAAAGCCGCGTCTTCCGCCCGGAGCTTGAGCGCTACATGTCGGAATTTACCGCCGCGCGGCTCTGCCGCCACGCCGTCTTCCGCACCGCCGACGAGGCGACACTGCTTGGCTCCGCCGCCGCCGCCCTGCTAAACTCATAATTTTTTAAGGAGAACACATAACATGGAAATCAAAATCGGTCTCAAAGGCTCAATGGAAGCGACCGTCACCCCGACCATGACGGCCTCGCACTTCGGCTCCGGCGCACAGGAGGTGCTCGCCACCCCCGTCATGATAGGCATGATGGAGGGCGCTTCGGCAACCTCGCTCGAGCCTTTCCTTGAGGCGGGACAGAGCAGCGTCGGCACCCGCGTCGATATCGCGCATCTCTCCGCCACGCCGCTCAACATGAAAATCCGCACCGAGAGCGAAGTAATCGAGGTCGAGCGCCGCCGTATCCTCTTTTCCGTCAAGGCTTTTGACGAGGTCGGACTCATCGGCGAGGGCACCCACGAGCGCTTCATAATCGACGCCGAAAAGTTCATGGCGAAGTGCAATTCAAAAAAAGCCGCAAAGTAGTCGCAATAGGGCTTGACAAGCAGGGGCGTATAGGTTAAAATACCCCTTGCTCCCTTGGACGATTAGCTCAGCTGGTATGAGCATCCGCTTGACGTGCGGAGGGTCATAGGTTCAAGTCCTATATCGTCCACCAAA
>JAVVTL010000091.1:0-5681 GCA_036653715.1 Oscillospiraceae bacterium | reverse complement strand
ATGCAGGGGTAATCCTACTTCGGAGGGAAAGATAGTGTGAAAGGGAACCGTCAGGGTTCCCTTTCACGTTGAGCGAAGCGGAGAGCCCGCCCGCAGGCGACGGTGCCGAAGGCACCGCACCAAAAAGAAAGAACCGTCCGAAGACGGTTCTTTCTTTTTGGTGCCGGTGGCGGGGGTCGAACCCGCACGATGTTGTCATCGAGGGATTTTAAGTCCCTTGCGTCTGCCAGTTCCGCCACACCGACTTGCGGGGATTATGGTATCACCCGCGGGGCGCGCTGTCAAGAATGATTGACTGTTATGAGAAATTTTGATATAATAATACATTAATATTTTTGACTTAGAACAGAGGATTATAATGAAATACTGCGATTGGGCCGTCCCGTGCGCCGCTGCGGAGATTCCGCCGCAGCTTACGCGGGCCGGATACACGCCGCTCCTTTCGGCGCTGCTCGCCCGGCGCGGGATTTGCGACCCCGAAAACGCCGAGCAATTTCTCTCCGGCGGTCAAGAGCTGCTTGGCGACCCCATGCTCCTGCCGGATATGGATAAAGCCGCCGCGCGACTGCTCCGCGCCGTCCAAGCCCGAGAGACGGTCGCCGTCTTCGGCGACTACGACGTCGACGGCATTACCTCCTGCTGCCTCGTCACGAGCTGGCTCAGGGAAAAAGGCGTCCCCTGCTCCTTCTATATCCCCGACAGGCTCGAGGAGGGCTACGGCCTCAGCATGGCGGCTATGGACATCCTCGCCGCGCGGGGCGCCACCCTTATCGTCACCGTGGACTGCGGCATCACCGCCGCGGCGGAGGCCGACTACGCCGCGACGCTCGGCATTGACATGATTATCACCGACCACCACGAATGCGGGAGCGCAGAGCTGCCCCGCGCCGTCGCCGTCGTTGACCATAAGCGCGAGGGCTGCCGATACCCCAACCGCGACCTCGCGGGGGTCGGCGTCGCCTTCAAGCTCCTCTGCGCCGCGGAGGGAGAGGCGGAGAGCATCCTCGCAAGCTACGCCGACCTCGTCGCCACCGGCACGGTGGCGGACGTAATGCCGCTCACGGGGGAAAACCGCTACATGGTTCGGCGCGGCCTCAAAATGATGACGGATACGCCCCGACCGGGGATTAAAGCCCTGCTTTTTGAGGCGGGCGCGGGAGAAAAACGCCTGACCGCCGCCACCATCGGCTTCACCCTCGCACCGAGGCTGAACGCCGCCGGCAGACTTGGCCGGGCGGACGTCGCCGTCGGCCTGCTCATGTCGCGGGACGCAAAGGAATCCGCCTGCCTTGCCGCCGAGCTTTGCAGCCTTAACCGCGAGAGACAGGCGCTCGAGTGCGCAATTTGGGACGAAGCCCGCGCCATGCTTGCGGACACCGCTCAGGACGCGCCCATCATCCTCGCCGCCGAGGGCTGGCATCAGGGCGTCGTCGGTATCGCCGCCTCGAAGCTCGCGGAGGCATATTCGCTCCCCGCAATCATGATATGTCTGGACGGCGACATGGGCAAAGGCTCCTGCCGCTCCTATGGCGACTTTAACCTCTTTGACGCCCTGCAATCCTGCTCGGACTGCCTTGAGGGCTTCGGCGGGCACGCGCTCGCCGCGGGGCTGACCATCCGCCGCGACAGGCTCTCCGATTTTCGCCGCGAGCTTAAACGCTACTACAGCGAAAATCCGCCCTCGAGGGAGGCGCGCCTGCTCTGCGACCTGCGGGTGGAGGACACCGAGCTGCTCTCCATGGACTGCGTCCGCTCGCTGGAGCTTTTGGAGCCGTACGGCAGCGGAAACCCGCGCCCCGTCATCTGCATCACGGGCGCAACATTGGAACGCATCGTCCCCATCGGCGGCGGCAAGCACCTGCGGCTTACGCTCACGAAGGGGCCGCGCAGCTTCGAATGCGTGCTTTTTTCACGCGGGGTCAAGGACCTCGGACTGCGCGAGGGGGACGCCGCGGACGCGGCGTTTTATCCGCAGATAAACGAATTTCGCGGCCGCAGCTCCGTACAGCTGCTCATCACCGACCTCCGCCGCGCGGACAGCTCCGCCCTCTGCCGCGAGCTTGCCGAGGGGCGCGAGTTCCTTCCGAGTGAGGCGGCGGAGCATTGCCCCGAGCGAGAGGACTTCATCCGCGTTTGGCGGCACCTCGAAAAGCTCGGCGGGAGCATGGGCGGCACCTTCGTCACCGTGGACGACTGGTGTCCGCCGGGAATTTGCCCGCCGCGGCTGCTGCTCTGCCTGCTTGTGATGGAGGACTCCGGGCTTGTGAAAATACGGCGCGGGGACGACAGCCTTTTCGCCGAGGCGCAGCATTGCGAAAAAAAGGTAGAGCTTAACGATTCGGCACTGCTGCAAAAGCTGCGGCTGTGCCGCGATATGTATTGAAAACAGGAGGCGTTATCATGTCCGAGGAGACGGAGGCGGCGAGGCTCGACGATCCCGACGCGCGTTATGAGGCGTTGGAAAAGAAAATACTTGCCGGCAACATACCCATGGACATGGCGCGCGTCCGCGGGGCGTTCGAGTGCGCCAAAAAAGCCCATGAGAAGCAGCGCCGCCGCGACGGCTCGCCATATGTCTCGCACTGCATAGCCACGGCGGAGATAGTCGCCGAGCAGGGGCTGGACGAGGATTCCGTCATCGCCGCCCTGCTGCACGACGTCATCGAGGACACGCCCCTGACCTATGAGGACGTCAAAAAACAGTTTGGCCCCGTGGTGGCGGATATCGTCGAGGGCGTCACCAAGCTGACTCGGGTGCAATACACGAGCCACGAGGAGGAACAGGCCGAGAACCTGCGCAAGATGCTCATCGCCATGGCGAAGGATATCCGCGTCATCCTCATCAAAATCGCCGACAGGCTCCACAATATGCGCACCATGGACTATCAGACCGAGGAAAAGCAGCTCATAAAATCCGCCGAGACAATGGAAATTTACGCGCCCATCGCCCACAGGCTCGGTATGCAGCGCATAAAATGGGAGCTTGAGGACCTCTCGCTCCTCTACCTCGACCGCGAGGGCTACCGACAGATTACCGAGGCGCTCGGCCGCAGAATGGACACGCTCTCCGGCTTCATGGAAAAGGTCGGCGCCCAAATCCAGCAGCGCATGGAGGACGAGGGCATTACCTGCTCCGTCTACGGCAGAATAAAACACATCTACAGCATCTACCGCAAGATGTTCTCGCAGCAGCTCGACATAAACGGCATCTTTGACCTCTGCGCCTTCCGCGTGATTGTCGAAAACATCCCCGACTGCTACAACGCGCTCGGGCTTATCCACGACATGTTCAAGCCCATGCCCGGGCGCTTCAAGGACTATATCTCCACCCCCAAGCCCAACGGCTACCAGAGCGTCCACACCACCGTAATCGGCTCCGAGGGTATCCCGTTCGAGGTTCAGATTCGCACCTGGGACATGCACATGACCGCCGAATACGGCGTCGCCGCGCACTGGAAATACAAGACCGGCGAGCGCGGCGTCAAGGAGGGCGACGAGGAGAAATTTGCATGGATACGCAGACTTCTTGAGGCGCAGCAGGAGACGGACGCGCAGGAATTTGTCCACGACCTCAAAATCGACATGTTCTCCGACGAGGTCTTCGTCTTCACCCCGGGGGGCGACGTCATAAACCTCCCCGCAGGCGCGACGCCGATAGATTTCGCCTACGCCATACACTCGGGCGTCGGCAACAGCATGGTCGGCGCGTCGGTGAACAGCAGAATCGTCACCTTTGACCACGTCCTCAAAAACGGCGATATAGTCGAGGTGCGCACCTCCAAGAGCGCGGCGGGGCCGAGCCGAGACTGGCTGCATCTTGCCAAGAGCGGCTCCGCGCGGACGAAAATCAAGCAGTGGTTCAAAAAAGAAAAGCGCGAGGAAAACGTCGTGCGCGGGCGGGAATCCTTTGAGTCCGAGCTGCGGCGCAACGGCATCCTAATGTCCGAGGTGCTGGACGACGAGGTGCTTCCGCACCTGCTCAAAAAGCTCTCCGTCCCCTCGCTTGACGAGCTTTTTGCCGCCATAGGCTACGGCGGTCAGACCTCCGTCCGCGCGGTAAACAGAGTCAAGGACGAGCTTATCCGCATAAAAAAGCCGGATAAAAAGACCGTGCTGGACAAGATTTCCGACCAGGCCGAGCGGCGGCAGGCAAAGCCGCAGCGCGCTGTCCACGGCGTGCTGGTCGAGGGGCTGGACAACTGCCTCATAAAATTTTCCAAGTGCTGCACCCCCGTGCCGGGGGACGATATTGTCGGCTTCATCACGCGCGGGGCGGGCGTCTCCATCCACCGCTCGGACTGCGCAAACTATCGCAAGCAGCGCGAGATGGCGGGCGGCGACATGCGCTGGATTGCCGTGAGCTGGGCCGCCGTCACGACGGACCTCTATGTCACCACCTTAAGAATAACGGCAAAGGAACGCGGCGGCCTCATCATGGACATTGCCACGGTGCTGAACACGCTGAATGCAAAGGTGCGCAGTCTGAACGCGCGCGACGTGGAAAACGGGCTGTCCACAGCCAACGTCACGCTCGAGGTCAAGGACCTTGCGGAGCTGCGGACGGTCATGAACAAGCTTGCCGGAATACGCGACGTGACCGAGGTCGCGCGTGCAGGCACCTGATTGGGAGGATAAAATATGCGTGCTGTTGTCACAAGAGTCACCTCCGCCTCCGTCGAGATTGACGGGGCGGTCAAGGGCAGTATAAACAAGGGCTTCCTCGTGCTCCTTGGCGTCCGCACGGGCGACACGGAGGCGGAGGCGAGGAAAATCGCCGACAAGCTCTGCGGCCTGCGCGTCTTTGAGGACGCGGAGGGCAAGATGAACATCGGCCCCGCCGACGCAGGGGCAGAGCTGCTCATAATCAGCCAATTCACGCTCTATGCGGATACGCGCTCGCGCCGTCCCGGCTTCACAAAAGCCGCGAGGCCGGAGACTGCGCGCCCACTCTACGAGCTTGTGATAGGGGACTGCGTCTCGCGCGGCTTCCGAGTGGAAACCGGCGAATTCGGCGCGGATATGCAGGTCGCCTCCGTGAACGACGGGCCGGTGACAATTATATTTGATACGGAGGAACTATAATGCTGGTAAAAACCCTTACAGTCGGACAGCTGGACACGAACTGCTATGTGGTGACGGACGAGCAAACGCTCGGCTGCGTCGTCATAGACCCGGGCGCGGAGTCCAACACCATCCTCGAGTATATCGAGTCGAACAAGCTTCATTGCCTCGCCATCCTCGTCACCCACGCGCACTTTGACCACATCACGGCTCTGCCGGCGGTGCATAGGTCAACGGGCGCAAAGGTCTATGTCTGCCCCAAGGACGTGGGCCTGAACCTCGGCAGCGCCGGGCGCGGCTATACCCCGCCCGAGGGCTGGATTCCCTATGGCGAGGGCGACGTGATAAATTTTGACGGCCTTGAGTTTCATGTGCTGGAGACGCCGGGACACACCCCCGGCGGCGTGTGCCTCATCTGCGGGGACGCGCTGTTTTCCGGCGACACGCTGTTTCGCGGCTCCTGCGGGCGCACGGATTTTGACGGCGGCGACCTGATGGAGGAGCTGCGCTCTCTGAAAAAGCTGGCGGAGCTGCCCGGCGAATACGACGTCTTCCCCGGCCACGACCTCAGCTCCACCCTCTCCCGCGAGCGCGCACACAACCCCTACATGCTCCGCGCC
>JAVVTL010000090.1:3925-5720 GCA_036653715.1 Oscillospiraceae bacterium | reverse complement strand
GCTTCGGGGAGGTTGTAGAAGATTGAGGGGTCGGGGTAGTTGGGGAGATTGCCGATGCGCCAGACGGAGACGCCGTTGATGCCGAAAAGGCGCGCCAGCTGCAGCTTTGCCGTGACGCTTCGCGCGTCCTCGTACCAGAGGAAATACTCCGAGCCGTCCTCGGTGGAGTAGGTGGCATAGGGATTTTGGTATTGCTCCGACCAGCCGATGACCGTGCCGGGCTGCAAAAGACGCTTGTAAATTGTGGAGACTGCGGGCGTCGCGGGCGTCGGGCTTATGAGCTTGCCGTCCTTTATCTGCCAGGCGAGGCTCGAAAAGCTGAGCGCAAGCGCAAGCTTGCTCCTGTCCCGAACGCCGGTTTCGGCGTCGGTGGCGGCGCGGAGGGAGTAATAGACCTGCTCAATCGGCGTCAGCGCCGTTGTTTTATAGTAGGAGCTGCCCTCAAAGCCCGCAAGGCTTGTGGCGTTGTAGTCGTGCGCCATCAGGATGACCCTGTCGGCAAGCTCGCCGATGGTTCGGTAGTCGAAGCCGTCAAAATACTCGCCGACCGTTGCGGGCTGGACGGTCACATACAGAGCCTTGCCGAGCGGCTTGAGCTTTGCGGAGAGCGCCGTCAAAAACGCGTTGAGGCCGGCCTTCAGCTCCGCGCCCTTCAGACCCTCGAAGTCTATTGTGACGCCCGAATATGGGTTTTTGCCGACGGCGGAATAGACGCGCGTCAGCTCGTCCGTGATGGCTGTCACCGCCTGAGCGCGCAGCGTCTCGTCCAAAAGGACGGCGCGGGCGGCGTTGGATTTAGTGCCGTCGGGCAGGGCAACTTTGTCCGAGGTGTCCATATAGACGCCAAGGTTCATGGGCGTGCCGTTGCCGTCAAGGTAATTCACGATGCTCTCATAGGACTGCGGGATGGTCCATTCGTTGCCGTTTGCCGAGCCGGTATTCAGATACGCGCCCTTGTCGGCGCTGTAGGAGAGGCGGCTCCAGCCCATGGTGACGGCGTCCATCTCCCGCGTGACCTCGCGCTGGGCATAGGATGAAAACGCGTAGAAGCCCTGAAGCCACTCGGTTTTTGACTTGAGCTTTTCGTAGACGCGCACAAGCATGGCGGCGGCCTCCTCGCGCTTCGCGGTTGCCGAGGGCGAGAAGGTCGAGGCGCTCGTGCCGTTTATCATGCCGATGTCATAGGCAATCGCTATGTATCCGCGATTGGCGGCTATGTCGGTGAATGGCAGGGAATATGCGGAGGCGCTCTCCGCAAGGGCTTTGTAGCCGAGGGCGCGCACGAGCATGACCGCCATCTCCTCGCGGAGAATCGGCGCGTCGGGGCGGAAGGTCTTGCCGGCGTCAACGACGTCGTGCGCAAGCGCGGTGTTTATGTAGGGCGCGTACCACTGCGTGGGCGCGACGTCCGAAAAGCCGGGCGCGTCGGTGCTTTCCCATGCGAACATGCGGCAGAGGATGGTGACGAACTGCGCCCGCGTTATCGCTGCGCCGTAGCCGAAGTCGCCGCCGCCGATTCCGTCCATCAGCTTGTACTGCGCGGTTTTTTCGATGGAGGAAGCCGCCCAGCTTCCGACGGGGACGTCCTTATATCCCGCCGAGGCGCTTGCGGGAAGGGGCAGGAGCGCGAATATCAACATGCCCGACAGCAGCAGGCTTATGAGTTTTTTCAAATTGTAATCCTTCTTTCGGCAATAAAATTGCGGATGCGGCGGGGAATATAAAAGCAACGTGCCATTATAATCGTCCGACGATTATTATAGCACGTTGGTTTTTTTGGTACAAGCGGCGCGGG
>JAVVTL010000090.1:0-3825 GCA_036653715.1 Oscillospiraceae bacterium | reverse complement strand
GGCATAACGAAGGAGTAGACGCCGTCCGCGAGGGAGAGCTGCAAATCGACGCCGTCGGAGGATATGACGGCGACGGAGGCGATTTTGTAGCCGCCGTCCGGCTCTACGGCAAAGGTGACGGCCGTGCCGGGTGCGCAGGCGGAGAAGTCGGGCGAGACGGAGCCGCCGTTGCCGGCGCTGACATAGATGTCGCGGGTCTTGCCCTGCGAGAGAAGTCGATAGGCCTCGCCGCGCGAGCCGGAGATGGCATCGGGTGCGGCGGAGGAGCTGTCTGCCGCCAAAATGGGCAGAGATATGACGGATAAACATAGCATCGCGATGAAAAGCCACAGCAGGGTGCGCGAAGAGACTTTTTTCATTTTGACACATCTCCGAATAATTATTTGGGTTACATAATATTTATATAATATTGTTAAAAAGCACAAAATGCAAGCAAACATTTGGCTACAAATAGTATCAATATCGCGCGAATTTGTAACAATACGCACAATGACGGGGCGCGAATTTCTTTGCGCCCCGTCATTGTGTTTAATGATTGGTTTTAATTCAGTTTCAAATCGCCGTCTTTTATCCAGCCGAGCTTTCGGCAGAGCAACCCGAGCGCCCAGCAGATAATTGCGGGGAGCACGACGCAGATAAGGGCAAGTCCGAGCCAGTCCGCAAAGCCGGGGACGATGGCGGCGGCTCCGTTTTTGAGGGCGGCTTCGCTCGGCGCGAGCCAGCCGGTCCAGACGCCGATGGGGCCGCAGAGGCCGCAGGTACCCATGCCGGAGTTCACGGCAGCGCCGTTCATCTCAAGCTTGAAGACGCAGGTGGCGAGGGGGCCTGTGATAGCGCTCGTGACTATGGCGGGGAGCCAAATTTTCGGGTTTCTTACGATGTTGCCCATTTGTAGCATGGAGGTGCCGAGCCCCTGACTCACAAGGCCGCCCCAGCGGTTTTCGCGAAAGCTCATGACGGCAAAGCCGACCATGTTGGCGCAGCAGCCCGCGACGGCGGCACCGCCCGCAAGCCCGGTGAGTGACAGCCCCGCGCATATGGCGGCGGAGGATATGGGCAGCGTCAGCGCTATGCCGACGACGACGGAGACGATGACGCCCATGATGAAGGGCTTCTGCGCCGTCGCCCACATGATGAGGTTTCCGACCCAGCTCGCGCCGACGCCTATGGGCTTTGCCACCAGCATGGAAAGTCCCACGCCGACGAGGATTGTGACGATGGGTGTGACGAGTATATCGACCTTTGTCTCCTTGGAGACGGCCTTGCCGAACTCGGCGGCGACGACGGCGGTGACGAGGACGGCAAAGGGGCCGCCCGCTCCGCCCATCTGGTTTGTGGCAAAGCCAACGGTGACGAGCGAGAACAGCACCATGGCGGGCGCGTGCAGGGCATAGCCGATGGCGACGGCCATTGCGGGGCCGACCATAAGTGAGGCGCAGCCGCCGATGGTGTAGCCGATTTTGTTCGGCGCGGCGCCAAGCTCGAAGATAATCTCGTTCAGAAAGCCGATATGGAACTGCTGCCCGAGCGTATTGAGGATGGTGCCAATGAGCAGAGAGCAGAAAAGCCCCTGTGCCATAGCGCCCAGCGCGTCGATTCCGTAGCGCTTCAGAGAGATTTCAATGTCCTTGCGCTTCATGAAAGCTTTGAATTTTCCCATTTTGAACACCGCCGATAATTAATATAGCATTACATGTGTCTTTACACATGTAATGCTATATTAGACGTTCATGTCGGGTATGTCAACAACAAATAATCTTTTGTCAATCGCCGAGCAGAAGCCCGGCGTCGGCGAGGGCGGCGAGGGTGCGCGCGTAGGCGCTCTCGTCCGGGCAGCGGAGGTGGTGCAGGTGGATGCCGCCGGTGAGCGCGGAGAGGGGCGCGGCGTTTTCGGCGTTCAGCCGCTCGATGAACTGGCGGACGTCGTAGCGGTTTGAGAGGCTCAGCTCGCCGGTGAGCTGACCGTAGACCGGGTGCTCCACAACGACGTCCATGACGGAGCAGCCGTTGTCCACAATGATAAGCAGCTCTTTTTCGGTGTCCTCGCGACCGTGGATGCAGGCGACGGCGCGGATGAGGCCGCCCGCCTCGCGCGGGATGAGGTAGCCGCGCGGCGTGGCGGAAATATCCAGACCGCAGGCGCGCAAAAGCGCCACGTCGCCGACTATGACCTGGCGCGAGACTCCGAAGCGCTCGCCGAGCGAGGCGGCGGATACGGGGGCATCGGCGGCGGAGAGGATTTGGCTTATTTCTTTCCTGCGCATGTCTGCGTCCATAATATCACCTAATTCTTGGAATTCAGGAGGTCGGTTTTGATTTTTGTGAGCTTGTCGGAGAGATCGACGTAGTAGGTGTGGGGGTAGTCAAAGCGCTTCAGCTCGGGCCAAAGGGTCGCGACCTGAGCCTCGCAGTAGGCGCGTATCTCGGGCAGGGTGGGGAGGTCATAAACCAGCCTGCCGCCCTCGAAGATGGGGACGAGCAGGGGGACGGCGCGGAAATCCGTCATGGTTTTTTGTTTCCATGCGGCGTCCGGGTCGCGCAGGACGAGCGGCTGCGTGTCGTCCAAAATTTCGTCGTGCAGGCAGATGTAATCCGCCTCCGCCATGCCGGTGCTCCGACCGAAGAAGCGGTAGACTTTTTTGAAGTGCGGGTTTGTTATCTTGCCGACGTTTTCGCTGATTTTGATTTTCGGGATTATCGTGCCGTCCGGCTCCTCGACGGCGGCGAGCTTATAGACGCCGTCAAACACGGGGGAGGTCTTGGAGGTTATGAGCCTCTCGCCGACGCCGAAGGAGTCGATGCAGGCACCCTGACGCAGCAGCTCGCGGATGAGGTGTTCGTCGAGGGAGTTGGAGCAGGTTATTTTGCAGTCCGTCCAGCCGGCGTCGTCCAGCATGTCGCGGGCGCGGCGGGTGAGGTAGGCCATGTCGCCGGAGTCGAGGCGTATGCCGCACTGCGTTATGCCGAGCGGCTTCAGGACTTCGTTAAAGGCGCGAATGGCGTCGGGTACGCCGGAGCGGAGGGTGTCGTAGGTGTCCACCAAGAGGCAGGCGCTGTCGGGGTATATGGTGCAATAGGCCTTGAACGCGTCGTATTGCGTGGGGAACATTTGGACCCATGCGTGAGCCATGGTGCCGCCTGCGCGCACGCCGTAGAGCTGGTCGGAGAGGGTGCAGGCGGTGCCGGCGCAGCCGCCGATATATGCGGCGCGGGCGCCGAGCACGGCGGCATCCGCCCCTTGGGCGCGGCGGGAGCCGAATTCGAGCACCGTGCGCCCCTCGGCGGCGCGGGTAATGCGGTTTGCCTTGGTGGCTATGAGGGTCTGATGGTTTATGGTGAGCAGCAGGAAGGTCTCCAAAAGCTGGGCCTGAATGGCGGGAGCGCGGATGACCATGAGCGGCTCTCGCGGGAAGACGGGCGTCCCCTCCGGCACTGCCCAGACGTCGCCGGTGAATTTGAAGCTTGCGAGGTATTCGAGGAATTCCTCGCAGAAGATGCCGCGCCCGCGAAGATAATCTATATCCTCGGCGGTGAAGCGCAGGCTTTGGATATAGTCCACAGCCTGTGCCAGCCCGGCGGCGACGGCAAAGCCGCCGTCATCCGGCACAGTGCGGAAAAAAAGGTCGAAGTATGTGATGCGGTCGCCAAGACCGGTTTTCCAGTAGCCGTTACCCATGGTAAGCTCGTAAAAATCGCAGAGCATCGTGTAGTTTAGTTCGCCATGCATGTCCATTGAGAACCTCCGAATGCTTTCGCAAGTAATAAGCTGATTATAGTATTACCGCGCCATTTATGCAACCTCAACGGCGTTGGATATTTATATAA
>JAVVTL010000089.1:0-5761 GCA_036653715.1 Oscillospiraceae bacterium | reverse complement strand
TGGTCGGCGTGGGCTTTTTCTATGAGGACGGAGACTTTTATTTCGGAGGTGGAAATCATCTGGATGTTAATTTTGGCGTCGTAGAGCGCCTCGAACATCAGGGCGGCGATGCCGGAGGCCGTCATCATGCCCGCGCCGACTATGCTGACCTTTGAGACCTCGGTGTCCACGTCCACATGGTCGAAGCCTATGGATTCCCGCAGCTCATTCAGGGCGTCGGCGGCTGCCTCCGCCTCGGGGAGGGGGACGGTGAAGCTTATGTCGTTGGTGCTGTTTTTGCCGTAGGACTGAAGGATTATATCGACGTTTATTTTGGCTCTCGCCATGGTGTTGAACACGCGGAAGGCCATGCCCGGCTCATCCGGCACGCCCACAACCACCACTCGCGCGACGTTATTGTCCTTCGCGATGCCGCTTATCTTCATTTCTTCCACTTTCTTTACGACCTCCTTGACTTTTGTTCCGGGCTTTCTCACATAGCTCGAGAGCACCTCGAGCACGACGCTGTAGCGCTTTGCCATCTCGACCGAGCGCCCCATGAGCACCTGAGCGCCGAGGCTTGCAAGCTCCAGCATCTCGTCGTAGGTTATCTCGTCGAGCTTTCGTGCGCCGATGACCTTGCGCGGGTCGGCGGTGTAGACGCCCTCCACATCCGTGAATATCTGGCACTTATCGGCATGGAGCACGGCGGCGAGGGCGACGGCGGTGGTGTCCGAGCCGCCTCTGCCGAGGGTGGTGACGTCGCCGTTTCTGTCCACGCCCTGAAAGCCCGCGACAAGCACTATGCGCCGCTTGTCAAGCTCTCTGCGAATTCGCTCCGTGGAGACGCGCATGACCCGCGCGGAGCCGTAGCTGGTGTTTGTCTCAAGCCCAACCTGCCAGCCGTTCAGGGAGACGACGGGCAGCCCCATCGCCTCGAGCGCCATCGCCATGAGCGCGACGGACTGCTGCTCGCCGGTTGAAAGGAGCATGTCAAGCTCCCGCTTCGAGGGTCGGGCGTTTAACTGCGCCGCCTTTTCCAGTAAATCGTCCGTCGTGTCGCCTTGGGCGGAGAGCACGACGACGATATCGTTGTCGGCAATGTAGCTGTCGGCGATTATGCCGGCGACTCTTTTGGTTTTTTCGGCGTCGGCAACCGAGCTGCCGCCGAATTTTTGCACAATGAGCATATTGCTGATTCCTCCGATGTATGGTTCTGCCGCATTATATGCGTCAATCGAATATGCGGTAGCAGGATTTGAGGGTCATTCCGGCGGAGCGCTCGCGCAGCGCCGCGCCTGTCATATAGTCCGTGACGAAGGCATATTCACCCGCGGGCGCGGAGGGTGAGCTGATGAAACGCGCGTTGCCAAAGGCCGCGCCAAGCTCGCCCAGTCCCGCCGAGGTGCGGACCATGAAGCGGCAGGATAATTCGTCGGGCGAGGTGACATAGCCCGGCTCGGACGGCCACCAGCCGAGATATGCGCGTGTCGAGGGGTCGCGGACGCAGTCGATGAGGTCGCCCACAACGGCGCTCGCCGTGGGGAGCGCGCCCGCGCCGGGGCCAAAGAACATCGCCTCGCCTATCGCGTCGCCCTTGACGGTAACGCCGTTCATAACTCCGTCCACATTCGCGAGCTGACAGCTCTTGGAGACAAGGTGCGGCTCCACAAATGCGCAGACGTTATTAGTGCCGGTGCGGACGGCGCGGCCCAGCAGCTTGATTTTGTAGCCAATCAGCCTTGCGTATTCGATATCCGCCGAGGAAATTTGCGTGATGCCGCGCATGCTGATATCCTCCGGCGCGACGTTTTTGCCGAAGCAGAGGTCGGCGAGGATGCAGATTTTGCGCCCCGCGTCGATGCCCTCGACGTCCGCCGTGGGGTCGGCCTCCGCATAGCCCTTTTCCTGAGCCTCGCGCAGGGCCTGCTCGAAGCTCTTGCCGAACATTATCATCTCGGTGAGGATATAGTTCGTGGTGCCGTTGAGGATGCCGCAGACAGAGCTGATTTCATTTGCGGCAAGGCACTGGGCGAGCGGGCGCAGGATGGGTATCCCGCCGCCGACCGCGCCCTCAAACAAAAAGTTCACGCCCTTTTCGCGGGCGATGCCGCACAGCTCGCGCCCGTGCTTTGCGACAAGTTCTTTATTGGAGGTGACCACGCTCTTGCCCGCGAGCAGACAGCGCCTGTCGTAGTCGTAGGCGAGCGTCGCGCCGCCGATGCACTCCGCAACGACCTCTATCTCGGGGTCGTTTTCGATTACCGCAATGTCGTGGACGATTTTGTCCGCAAACTGGTGCTCGGGGCGGGGCGAGCGGCAGAGGATGTATTTGAGGTCTATCTCCCTGCCCGCGCGGCGCGCGATAAGCTCTCTGTTTTTTGTGAGCACCTGGGCGGTACCGCCGCCCACGACGCCTATTCCGAGTATTGCAACCTTTGCCATAGCTTTCTCCCATATCCCGGCGCCCGCGCGTCAGCCCGCGAGAACCTCGAATTTCATGACGCCGTTAAGCGCCTCCGCCTGAGCTATCAGCTCGTCGGTCGTGACGCGCATGTCCTCCGTCGTGGCGGAGATTGTGACGATGGCGACGCCGTTTGTGGGTATGCTCTGATTTATTGTGAGAATATTTGCGCCCGTGTCGGCAAAAATAGCAAGCAGGGCGGAAAGCGTGCCCATTCTGTCCCGCAAAAGCGCGTTGAAGGTGATGATGCTCCCGCGCTTCATGTCGTGGAAGGGGGCGACGGAATCCTTGTATTTGTAGAATGCACTGCGGCTTATGCCGACCCTGTCAACCGCCTCGGCAACCGTGTGCGCCTCACCGGTTTCGAGGAGCTGTTTTGCCTCCGTCACGCGGATAAATACCTCGGGAAGCACGGAACCCTCGACCAGATAGTATTTTGCCTTGCCTTTTTCAGCCAATTGAAACACCTCCGCATCTTTCTGTGACAGTCAAATGTTCTTTTACCGAACACAGATGTTATATCATATCCCCGCTCCGCGCACAAGTGGGTATTCGCATAAATTAGTCGTTTTTTGGGCGCCGCACTGCGGCAGGATAACCAAGAGCAAGGAGGAAACGCGAATGGGCGGCTTTATATTCTGTATTATTGCCGGAGCGGCGATGAGCATACAGGGCGTTATGAACACGCGGCTGGGCGAAAGCCTCGGTCTTGCGCACGCGAACGCCTTTGTCCAGACGACGGCGGCGCTGCTCTCGCTCGCGGCGCTGCTTTTCTTTCGCGACGGCAGCTTCGCGCGGCTCGGGGAGACAAGTCCCGTCTATATGCTCGGCGGTGCGCTCGGACTTGTCATCACCGTCACCGTCATGCTGGGGATAAAAAGCCTCACGCCCACCGTGGCAATCTCCTCCATCCTCATAGCCCAGCTGCTTGTCGCCGCGCTTATCGACGCCTTCGGGCTTTTGGGCGCGGAGCATGCGGACTTCGGCCTCACAAAGCTGCTTGGCGTCGGCCTGATGATTTCCGGAGTGGTGGTGTTTAAGCTTTGAAAAAGCTCGGCATAATCCCGCTCGCCCTGCTGCTGCTACTGCAAAGCGGCTGCGCCGACGGCTCCATATATTCAAATTACCGCGAGATTGAGCAGCTCCGGGTCATCCAAACCCTCGGCTTTGACCTTGAGGACAACGGCGACGTCTCGCTCTCCGTCTCGACGGGCAAGCCGCCGGAGGGCGAGCTGCCGCTTCGCGTAAGCGTCTCCGCGCCCTCGCTCTCGCTCGCCATGGAGAGCGTTCAGAGCTATTCCGACAGCAGTGAGCTGTATTTTCCGCACACCAAATATCTTATGCTCGGCGAGGCCGCGGCGTCCGACGCACTGCGGTTTCTTGACTATGTGGAGCGCTCCGTCCCCCTGCGGCTGGATTCGCCGCTTTTCGTCGTGCGCGGGGGCGAGGCGTCCGAGCCGCTGATGGAGGCGGGCGGCGAGGAGGGCGACATCACCGAGCTGCTCATCTCGCTTGAGCGGGACATCCGCCGCCGCGGCAGCTCCTATATCTTCTCCTGTGTCGAGATTGCGCAGTCGCTGGCGGAAAACGGCGCGGCGCTCTGCTGTGCCGTCCGCTCCTCCGAGGCGGAAGCCGCCACGGGCAGCGAATTTCCCGTCGTGCTCCCCGCGGGCTTTGCGGTTTTGCGCGGCGGCAGGCTCGTCGATTGGATAGACGAGGGCGCGGCGCGGGGCGTCTGTCTGCTGCTTGAAAAGCCGGGCTCGGGCGCCGTGTCGCTCCCCTCGGGCGTGACCGTGGAGCTGTCCGGCGGGAATGCGGAGCTTCAGCCCTCCTGGGGGGCGGACGGCTCGCTCGAGTCGCTGAATATCGCGCTCTCGCTGAGCGCGGGCATATTGGAGCTTAAAGAGCCGCAGGACCTCGGCGATGAACAGTCGACGGCGCTGCCGGAGCGCGAGCTTGCCGCGCTTGCGGAGGAATGGGCGGGCGAGGTGCTCGCGATTTCAAAGAAAAACTGCGCGGATTTCCTCGGGCTGGGGCGCGGACTTGAGCGGCACTTCACGCAAAAATGGTTTGGCATTGAGGACGAATGGCCGCAGCTTCTGCGCAAACTGCCCATAAGCGTCACTGCGGAGGCGGTCATTTTGCGCTCCTATGACCTCAGCGCCTCCGCGAACTCGGAAGGGGGCGGGAAATGAACACACGTTTAACCGTGCGGCAGCTCTCCGCCATCGCGACCGTGGCTTTCCTTGCGCCCGCGCTGCGGCTTTTGCCCGGCTGGAGCGCCGAGCTTGCGGGCCATGCCGCCTGGCTCTGCCCGCTCGCCGCCCTGCCCGTGCTGCTGCTTTTGAATTTTACGGTCGCCGCGCTGATGAAAAGCCGCCGCCCCGGCGAGGGCTTGGGCGGGATGATTTTGCGCGCGCTCGGCAGACCCGTCGGCAGGGCGCTGCTCGGAATTTTTGCGCTTTGGTTTGTGTTTTACGCGGGCTTCATCCTGCGCAGCGGCGCCGAGCGCTTTATCTCGACGATTTATCCGAACAGCAGCCCGAAATTTTTCGTCCTCGTCATGCTCGCGCTCGCGCTCCCCGCGACGCTCGGCAGAACGCGCGCGCTCGGCAGAGCCGCCGAGATTTTCAGGCCGCTGCTCATAAGCGTCATGGCGCTCGTGCTGCTCTTTGCCTCCTTTGAGATGGACACGAACAATCTGCTGCCCGTCGCCCGACAGGACGCGCTGCCCGTGCTGACGGGGGCGATTCCCGTTATCGACACCGCCTGCTTTGCGCTCGTGAATACGGCGTTTTTAGAGGGGCTGACCCCGAGCGGGGACGCAAGGCGGCGCTTTGCGCATTGGTCTGTGCTCTGCTGCGGCTTTCTCGCGGCGCTCGCCGCCGTCACCGTCGGGCGCTTTGGCGCGGAGATAACCTCGCGGCTCTCAAACCCCTTTTTCATCCTGACGCGCAATACCGAGATTTCCGGCGTTCTTGAACGCGCGGAGGCGCTGGTCACGGCGCTGTGGGTGTTTCCCGATTTCATCCTCGTGTCCTTTTCGCTGATGCTCGGCGCAGGCTGCATGCGGCTCGCGCTCGGGCTTCCCTCCGGCAGCGACGAGGCGCGTCCGCTCGACCTAAAAAACGGCCGCTGGCTCATCTGGCTTGCCGCCGCCCTCGCCCTCGTCACCGCCCTCACCGTCGCCCCCACCGCGTTTGAGCTGAATTTCTACTCCCGCCGCATCATCCCCGGCGTAAATCTCCTCCTCTGCTTCGCCGCCCTCCCCCTAACCCTCTCCATCGGCAAACTCCGCAAAAAATTGTAGCCCATACG
>JAVVTL010000088.1:0-5816 GCA_036653715.1 Oscillospiraceae bacterium | reverse complement strand
TTGGCTTATCAGACCTGATTGTTTACGGTGTCGAAGTCCTTTTGAATCTCTGCGGAGGGGGCCTTGGTGCAGAGGGAGACGACGACTATAACGGCGCTGGAGAACAGGAAGGCGGGGAGCAGCTCGTAGATGCCCCAGGCTCCGCCGAGCTTGGAAATCCAAAAGTTCCAAATGAAAACCATGGCTCCGCCGCAGACCATGCCGGCAATGGCGGCGGGATAGGTTGTGCGCTTCCAAAAAAGGGAAAAGAGCATGAGCGGGCCGAAAGCGGCACCGAAGCCTGCCCAGGCAAAGTCCACGATGGAGAAGATGACCTGATTCCCGCCGGTGGCGACAAAGATTGCAAACACGGTTATGACCACGAGCACCCCGCGCGAGACCCACATGATTTCTTTATCGGACGCGTTCTTGTGGATGAGGCTGTGCCAAATGTTCTTTGCGATGGCGGAGGCGGAAATGAGCAGGTAGGAGTCGGAGGAGCTGATGGCGGCGGCGAGGATGCCGGCGCAGACAAAGCCCGCCAACAGGGGCGGCATAAGGGTTGTCGCAAGCTTTATGAATATGTACTCGGTGTTGCCGGAGCCGTAGGCGGTGTAGGCGAGGGGGAAGAGCACGCGGCCGATAAGGCCGATGCACACGGCTGTTATGAGCGAGATGACAACCCAAACGGTGGCGACGCGGCGGGAGCGCTTGAGGTCTTTTTCCTCGCGTATGCCCATGAAGCGCAAAAGCACCTGCGGCATACCGAAGTAGCCGAGGCCCCACGCCAGCGCGGAGGCTATGGCAAGCCCGCTGTAGGGGACGGGGGAAGTGAACATCTCGGCGAGTACGCCGCTCGTCTCGCCGTTGGGAGAGACGCTCGAAAACAGGCTGAGGAAGCCGGGGATGGAGCCTGCGTTGTCAATGACTGCCTTGACGCCGCCGCCGGCGGAGAAGCCGAGCGCCAGCACACAGACGAGGGCGATAATCATGACGACAGCCTGCATGAAGTCCGACGCGCTCTCGGCAAGGAAGCCGCCGATGAAGACGTAGCAGAGGACAAAGACCGCCGCGATGATGACCATCGAGACATAGGAAGCGCCAAACAGCGCGGAGAACAGCTTGCCGCAGGCCATGAGGCAGCTGCCCGCGTAGGGCGTGAAGAAGACGATTATCATGAGAGAGGCAATGGTAAGGAGAATTTTGTTCTTCTCGTGGAAGCGGTTGGAGAAGAAATCGGGGATGGTGATGGCGTCCACGGCGACGCTGTATCTGCGCAGCCGACGCGACACGACAAGCCAGTTGAGGTAGGTGCCGATGGCAAGGCCAATCGCCGTCCAGCCGGCATCCGCAACGCCGCTCCAGTAGGCAAGGCCGGGCAGACCCATGAGCAGCCAGCCGGACATATCGGAGGCCTCCGCGCTCATTGCGGCGACCCAGGGGCCGAGACTCCTGCCGCCCAGGAAGTAGTTGTCGGTGCTCTGGTTGGCTTTCTTGGCATAGGCTATGCCTATACCGACCACGGCGAGCATATAGACCGCCATGGCTATAAGGTGAAGTACGGACTCTGTTTCCATAGTTGATTTCCTCCCGATACATAAGGCAATGTAATACCGATTATTGCGCTGTATAATGAATACCCGTGAATTATATCCGACACATAGGCGTATGGCAAGGCGTGAAAACGCGGATACCCCTTGAATTTCGAGATTATTGCTGTATATTATTAGCTACCAACAGATATTTAATGTTATACATGAAAGGTTGTAATGCAATGAGCGTGAGCAAGTACGACGCCTTTGTGAAGGTGGTGGAGCTGGGCAGCCTGACGAGGGCGGCGGAGGCTTTGGGCGTGACACAGCCCGGCGTGTCGCACATGATTAGCTCGCTTGAGTCGGAATTTGGCTTTCCGCTCATGCGAAGGGGGCGCTCCGGAGCCGTCCTCACGGCGGACGGGGAGAGGATTCTGCCCGCCGTCCGCGGGATACTCAACTATACCGAGCAGCTGAACCAAATAGTCGCCTCCGTTCGCGGCGTGGCCGCAGGCACGGTGCGGATTGGCACCTTTACCTCCGTCTCCGTCCACTGGCTGCCGGGGATGATAAAGCGCTTCCGCACGGACTACCCGAACGTCGAGCTGAAGCTCATGAGCGGCGACTATCACGATGTGGAGCAGTGGCTCCTTGAGGGCAGCGCGGATTTGGGCTTTGTGGCGCTGCCGTCGAATCCCGCCTTCGAGACGACCGCGCTCATGGAGGACAGGCTCTTGGCGGTTGTGCCGATTGACCACAGGCTCGCGTCGCTGCCGCGCTTTCCCCTGCGCGAGGCGGAAAACGAGCCGTTTATCAGCCTGCTGCAAAGCTCCGACCACGACGCGCGCCGCGCACTCGAGGCGGCGGGAGTGAAGCCGAACGTCAAATTCACAACGAAGGACGACTACGCCATAATCGCCATGGTGGAGCAGGGGCTGGGCGTCTCCATCATGCCGGGATTGCTGCTCGAGGGGCGCTCGGACAAGGTGCGCGTCATGGAGCTGCAGCCGCCGTCCTCAAGGACTATAGCCCTCGCCGTGCCGGACCCCGACAGAGCCGCGCCCGCCACTTTGCGCTTTGCCGAGTATGTAATCGACTGGGTGCGCGAGCGCTACACTCCCGCGCGGTAACTATATATAGTACGTCTCGGGAGAAAGTGTGCAAAATGTGCGTCACAAATTAGTTCGTCAAATTATTTGCAATGGCTTTACTAAAAAACTTCATAAAAAGTTCATTTTCGTGTTGAAATAGCGTTTGCGATGGTTTATAGTGAGTAGTATTGAAATTTGAAAAACCCAAAACTGCAAAATTTACAAAAATCGAGGAGAAACAACAATGAAAAAGCTTACCGCGCTCGTTCTCTGCATCGTCATGGTATTCGCGCTTGCCGCCTGCGGCGGCGGCGGCGAGAAAACCGCCCTATCCTTCGGCACCGGCGGCGACCAGGGCACCTACTACGGCTTCGGCAGCGTCCTTTCCCAATACGTCTCCGCCAACACCGACGTCTCCGTGACAGCCGTCACCTCCGGCGGTTCTCAGGCAAACATCGAGGACCTCACGGCCGGCAACGTCCAGCTCGGCTTCGTCCAGTCGGACGTTATGAGCTACGCCTTCAAGGGCACAAACCTCTTTGAAGAGCCGGTCACCGGCTTCTCCGTCGTTGCCGCCCTCTATATGGAGCAGGTCCAGATAATCACCCTGAACCCCGAGATAGTCTCTGTCTCCGACCTTGTCGGCAAGACCGTCTCCGTCGGCGCAGCCGGCTCCGGCGTCTACTACAACGCCCTCGACATACTCGGTGCCTATGACATCACGCTTGACGACATCACCCCCGTCTACCAAAACTTCGGCGACAGCGCCGAGAGCCTTCAGGACGGCAAGATTGACGCGGCCTTCATCGTCGCCGGCGCTCCCACGACCGCCGTCTCCTCCCTCGCCGCCACGAGCTCCGTCTATCTCGTGAGCATCGACGACGAGCATGTCGCCGCCCTCATCGAGAAGTCCCCGTACTACAGCGCCTACACCATCGCCGCCGACGTTTACGGCACGCCCGAGGACGTCAGCACAGTCGCTATCGGCGCCGTCATCATCGCGGACGACAAGGTCTCCGAGGACGCCATCTACGCCTTTGTTTCCTCCATCTTTGAAAATCAGAAGACCATAGCCGAGTCCCACGCCAAGGGCAACGAGATGTCCCTCGAGTTTGCGACCTCCATCACGGACGTCCCCTATCATCCCGGTGCCGCCAAGTATTTTGCCGAAAAGGAAATAACCGTCCCCGTTAAGTAATCAGGCAAAACTTTAGGAAGGAGGCCATAGCGTATGTCCCTGTTCAAAAAGCACGCGGATGCCGCGAGTGAAAAAAACCCGGAAGCTACCGATACCACGGTCAATCCCGATGTCGGCACGGCCGCGGATATTGAGGAGGTCATGCGAAAGTATGACAGGGAGTCCAACACCCGCGTGTGGGAGGGAGTCCCGCAGGTAATCACGCGCTACTTTATGGCCTTCTTCTCGCTTTACTGCGTATACATGACGCTTTTCAGCAGTATGGGCATCGAAAAGCGCCTGACCTGCTTTTTGGGTTTCATAGTCATTATCGGCTTCCTGAACTATCCCGTCAGCAAGCACCATGTAAAGGTCAACAGTCTGCCTTGGTATGACATTGTCATCATGGTGCTCGGCGCGGGCGCGTTCTTCTACTTCGCCGCAAATGCCGACGCAATCATCAAGGTCGCCACCAAAATCAACGGCTTTCAGGTGCTTGTCGGCGTAATCGGCATACTAACACTCATGGAGCTTTGCCGCCGCTGTGTGGGACTGCCGATTCTCTGCGTGGCGGGCGCGCTCCTCGTCTATGCCTTCCTGTCCGGCATAAAGCTCCAGCGCATAATCTATTTCCTGTTCTATACGACAAACGGCGTCCTGACGACCCCCGTAAGCGTCTGCGCAAAATACATAGTCGTGTTCATCATCTTCGGCGCTTTCCTTGAGCGCACGGGAATCGCGACCTTCTTCATAAATCTCGCGAACTCCGTCGCCGGCGCGTCCTCGGGCGGCCCGGCAAAGGTCGCCGTCATATCCTCCGCCCTCTGCGGCATGGTCTCCGGCTCCTCCGTTGGCAACACCGTCACCACCGGCTCCGTCACGATACCCATGATGAAAAAGACCGGCTATGACGCAAACTTTGCAGGCGCGGTCGAGGCATCCGCCTCCACCGGCGGTCAGATAATGCCGCCAATCATGGGCGCCGCGGCGTTCCTCATGGCGGAATATATGGGCGTGAGCTATGGCGAGGTCGCCATGCGCGCCATACTTCCCGCCGTCCTATATTTCCTTGGCATCTTCATCGCCGTGCACCTTGAGGCGAAGCGCCTCGGCCTTCGCGGAATTCCGAAGTCCGAGCTGCCTAAATTGGGCGGGCTGATGAAGAAAATCTATCTGCTTGCCCCCATGGTCGTCATGATTTGGCTTGTCACCACCAACACGCGCTCCATGCAGTTCTCCGCCGCAATCGCCATCCTTGTCACCATCTTCGTCAGCCTGTTCAACAAGGACGACCGCATTACGCCGAAGAAATTCATCGACGCGCTCGAGGCGGGAGCCAAGGGCACCATCACAGTCGCCGCGGCCTGCTCCATCGCGGGCATCATCGCGGGCTGCATAACCGTCACGGGGCTTGCCTCAAAGCTCATAGGCGCAGTTGTAATGCTGAGCGGCGGCGTCCCCATCATCGGCCTCGCGCTGACGATGATTTGCTGCATCATCCTCGGCATGGGCGTCCCGACGACGGCAAACTATTGCATCATGGCCGCCACCTGCGCGCCCATACTCATCCAGATGGGCATCCCGAAAATGGCGGCGCACTTCTTCGTGTTCTATTTCGGCATAGTGGCGGACATAACCCCGCCCGTGGCGCTGGCGGCATATGCCGGCGCGGCAATCGCAAAGGGCGACCCCATGAAAACGGGTATAAATGCCACAAAGCTTGCGATTGCGGCGTTTATCGTGCCGTATATCTTCGCGCTTAGCCCGTCCATGCTTTTCATCAACACCACGCCAATTCAGGTCATTGAAATCTGCTTCACCGCAGTGCTCGGCATCTTCGGCGTTGCGGCGGCGATGAACGGCTTCCTGTATCGAAGGATACCATGGCCCGGCCGTGCGGTCTTCCTAATCGGCGGACTGACCCTGATGATTCCCGGCCTTGTCACAGACATCATCGGCTTCGTCCTCATAAGCTCCATGGTCGTCTATCAATACATGGGCAACAAAAACTCCCAAACCCCAAAACCCGTCTAAAAT
>JAVVTL010000087.1:0-5828 GCA_036653715.1 Oscillospiraceae bacterium | reverse complement strand
TCGCTGTAGCCGCTGTCGGTGGCGTTTTTCAGGATATTGCCGTGTGCGTCGTAGGTTATGACGTTGGTGTCGTCGTAGACGCGGACGCCGCCGTCGTCGTGGTAGGTGTAGGTCTTTGTCATGTCGCCCTTGGCGTTATACTCGCTGATGTAGTAATAAACATCGGTGACGCCGTCGTTTGTATATGTCTCCGTGCGGCTCAAAATATTGCCGGCGGCGTCATAGGTATATTCGCCGCCGCTGCTGCCGGTTGCGACTGTGCCGTCCGAATATTTGATGGTATAGGAATACTTTGTGCAGTTATTGTATTTGTCGTAGACCGAGTCGCCGCTTAGCGAGTAATACGCGTCGCTTGACTCGTAGTGGATGAGATTGCCGACGGCGTCGTAGACGGAGCTGCTTTTTGCGTCGAAGGTGTCGTAGTGGTCGATTGAGGTGAGAATTCTGCCCTTTGCGTCACGGGTATATACGGACCATGTGCCGTCGGTGTTGGTGACTTTTGTCACATTCCCCGCGGCGTCATAGGTGTAGGTCGTGCCGTTGCCGTTGCCGTCCATAGAGGACAGCATGTTGCCGGCGGCGTCATAGGTGTTTGTGTATTTCACTATCTGACCGCCGTAGCTGTACCGCGCGGTGAGAACGTTCCCCTTGGCGTCATAGGTATACTTCTCCCAATCGCCGTCATCGTAGGCTACTCCCAGTTGGTTGCCGGCGGCGTCATAGGTGTAATCCGCCACAAAGCCGTCGCTGTCCTGCAATTTTATCATATTGCCCTTTGCGTCATAGGTATAGGTCGTTGAATGGTAGACCTCGCCGGCGGCGTTGTCGTAATATTTCTCGCTCGCGACGAGCCAAAGCAGGTTCTCGGGCTGCTTGCCAAGATATGCCGTGCTCGTGTCGCCGTCCCAGCCCACCTCGACGCCGAGTGCGCTCGCGACGGCGCGGATGGGCAGATAGGTCGTGCCGTTGTAGATGAAGGGCTCAACGGTATTGCCGGAGGCGTCCTTCGGCGTTATCTGCTTGCCGTCAATGCTGATTTTAATGTCGCGATAGGTGATTTCTATGGTCTTCGTCGCCTTGCTCGCGGCGGGCTTGCCGCTGCCGGAAGTCGCCGTGCCGCCGCTTGTGAGCATTGCCGTGCTCGTCTTTGCGTCCCACTCGACGGAGAGGCCGAGCGCCCCCGCAACGGCGCGAAGCGGGAGATATGTAGTGCCGTTATAGATGAACGGCTCCACCGGGTTACCCGAGGCGTCCGCGGGCGTAATCACCTTTTCGTCTACGGCGACGCTGATGCCGCGATAGGTGATGTCAATGCTTTTTGTCTCGTTCGTCGCCGCCGCGGGCAGCGCCAAAGCCACAAGCAGCATGAGCGCAAGCGCCAAAGTCCCTGCTCTGTGAAGTCTTTTCATTACTTGCCTCCATATATCCGTTATTTTTTGGGTATCAGCTTCTCTTTCCCGCCCATATACGGGCGCAGGACGGCGGGAATATTGACCGTGCCGTCGGCATTCAGGTTGTTCTCAAGGAAGGCTATCAGCATCCTCGGCGGGGCGACGCAGGTGTTGTTCAGGGTATGCGGCAGGTAAATTTTACCATTTTCGTCCCTTGCGCGGATTTTAAGCCGCCGCGCCTGCGCGTCGCCAAGGTTCGAGCAGGAGCAGACCTCAAAATATTTCTTTTGACGCGGGCTCCAGGCCTCGATATCGCAGCTCTTGACCTTGAGGTCGGCGAGGTCGCCGGAGCAGCAGTCGAGGCGGCGGACGGGGATATCAAAGCTTTGGAACAGCTCCACGGAGTTTTTCCAGAGCTTTTCGTACCAATCCATGCTGTCCTCGGGGCGGCAGACGACAATCATCTCCTGCTTTTCAAACTGGTGGATGCGGTAGACG
Source organism: Oscillospiraceae bacterium (assembly GCA_036653715.1). GTDB lineage: Bacteria > Bacillota > Clostridia > Oscillospirales > Oscillospiraceae > Scatomorpha. The sequence goes on along the minus strand of JAVVTL010000087.1, from coordinate 3,939 downwards.
CCGCGCTCCTCGATGCCGTGTGCGCCCTTTTCCTTGCGGAAGCAGGGCGAATAGCTCGTGAGCGTCTGCGGCAGCTCCTGCTCGGGGATTATTTGGTCGATATAGCGGCCTATCATCGAGTGCTCGGAGGTGCCGATGAGATACAAATCCTCGCCCTCGATTTTATACATCATGGCGTCCATCTCCGGGAAGGACATGACCCCCTCAACGACGTTGCCGTGAATCATGAACGGCGGGATGACATAGGTGAAGCCCTTGTCTATCATAAAATCGCGCGCGCAGGCAAGCACGGCCTCGTGCAGCCGCGCAATGTCGCCCATGAGATAATAGAAGCCGTTGCCGGCGACGCGACGCGCGGCGTCAAGGTCAATGCCGTCAAAGCGCTCCATAATCTCGGTGTGATAGGGGATTTCAAAGTCCGGCACGGCAGGCTCGCCAAAGCGCAGGGCCTCGACATTGCAGGAATCGTCCGGCCCGATGGGGACGGAGGGGTCGATAATGTTCGGAATTTTCATCATTATCTGCCGCACGCGCTCGTCTAACTCGGTTTCCGTCGCCTCAAGCTGCGAAAGCCGCAGAGCCTGCTCGGTCACCTGCTTTTTCACGGCCTCGGCCTCGGCGGCCTTTGCGGGGTCCTTTTTTGCCTGACCCATCAGCATTCCTATCTGCTTCGACAGCGCATTGCGCGAGGCGCGAAGCTCATTTGCCTCGGTTATCGCGGCGCGATTTTGCGCGTCAAGCTCCAAAACCTCCGCCACAAGCGGAAGCTTTGCGTCCTGAAATTTCTTCTTTATGTTCTCCCGAACCGCATCCGGGTTCTCTCTCAGAAACTTTATGTCTATCACGGGTATTACTCCTTGTTATTTTATTTGAGCTTTCCAAGCAGCTCTATGAGCGCTTCCCTGTCATCCGAGCCGTAGTATTCAAGAACTATTTTGCCGCGATTTCCCGATTCCGAGAGCGTAACGCGGCGACCAAAGGACTTTTCGAGCCTTTTTGCCACATCGCCGAGGTAATCAACCTCGACAACATCCGACACCATTTGCTCCGCCGTCGGCTCCTGCGGCTGCTTTGATAAGCGACGCGCCAGCTCCTCCGTCTTGCGGGCGGACAGGCCCTTTTGGACGACCGTCCGCGCGGCGGCAAGCTGTAGCTCCGGCGACGTTATCGCCAAAAGCGCGCGCGCGTGGCCGGCGGAAAGCTCCCCGCCCTCGACCATCGCCGCGACCTCGGGCGCAAGCGAGAGCAGGCGCATGGCGTTTGTGACCGCCGGGCGCGACTTGCCCACCCGCTGTGCCGCCTCCTCCTGCGTCAGGCCGAAGCCGTCAATGAGACTGCGGTAGCCGCGCGCCTCCTCAAGCGGGTTCAAATCCTCGCGCTGGAGGTTTTCGACGAGCGCCAGCTCTGTCGCGAGCTTCTCGTCCGCCTCTATGACGCGCACAGGCACCTCGGTCAGTCCGGCGAGCCGCGAGGCACGCCAGCGGCGCTCGCCCGCGATTATTTGATAGTAGCCGGAGTCGAGCTTCCGCACGGTTATAGGCTGAATCAGCCCGAACTCGCCTATCGACTGCGCCAGCTCCTGCAACGCCGCCTCGTCAAAGCAGGTGCGCGGCTGATTTTCGCGCGGCTCCACCTTGGATATCGGGAGCGTTTGGATGTTTTTTTCCTCGCTTCTTGGCAGCTCGTCGCCAAAAAGCGCTCCAAGACCCGTTCCGAGGCCTTTTTTTGAATTATTCAAGCCCATGCGCCACCTCATTCCTCTCTCTTGATGAACTCATCCGCCAAGTGCAAATACGCCCGCGACGCCTTGGACAGCCTGTCATAGTCGATGACGGGCTTCCCGTGGCTCGGAGCCTCCGCCGCGCGGACATTGCGCGGTATGCGCGTTTTATATACCGCGGTGCCGAAAAACTTCTCAACCTCCGCCGCGACCTGCTCGGAGAAGTTCGTGCGCCCGTCGAACATCGTCATGACTATCCCCTGCACCTCAAGCCTCGGATTCAGCGACTTTTTCGTCAGCTTCACCGTCGTCATCAGGTCCGCAATCCCCTCAAGCGCGTAATATTCGCACTGCACGGGTATCAGGACGCCGTCGGCAGCCGTCAGCGCGTTCACCGTCAGCATCTCGAGCGAGGGCGGTGAGTCGATAAATATGTAGTCATAGTCCGCTTTCAGCGGCAAAAGCGCGTCGCGCAGGACAAATTGACGCTTTTCCGCCTCGACAAGCTCCACAGTCGCGCCGGAAAGCTCCCTGTTTGACGGCAGCACGTCGCCGTAGGGCGTCTTTACGATGCAATCCAGCCCATCCGTGCCGCGCACGAGCATGTCATATATGTTTGGCAGCGAGTCCTTGGGCACGCCCATGCCGGAGGTGGCGTTGCCCTGCGGGTCGCAATCGACGAGCAGCACGCGCCGCCCGCGCCTTGCGAGAGCCGCGCAGACGTTTACGCAGGTGGTTGTTTTGCCCACGCCCCCCTTTTGGTTGGCGACGGCGATTATTTTTGCCATATCATCACCCTTTTTTCTGTTTCCGCCATTATATCAGCAACGCCCGACTAATTCAAGGTTTCACGTGAAACATTTGCGCCGATGTTTCACGGGAAACATCGCTTAAGACAAAAACATGTCCACGTCCGCAATTGTCAGCCCGTCGTGCATGGCGAGGTTGATTCCGTAGCCAATCAGCTTGGCGATGTCGCGCACGGAGCTGTCAATATCTCGCGGCGTGACGAACATGCCCTTGGCGCTCGCGTCGTCGCTAAAGGCGGCGGCGTCCACGACGGTCGGGACACCGATGGCGATGACCGGTGCGCCGAGGGTCGCCGCGCAAAGCTCCGCCCTGTCGTTTCCGACGCCCGAGCCGGGGACGATGCCCGCGTCGCTGAGCTGAACGGTGCGGCAAAGCCGCGAAAGCTCGGCGGAAGCGAGCGCATCGACGGCGATAATGCGGGAAGGGGAGAGCGTGCCGCAGAGCGCCTTGAGCAATTCGGCGGATTCCACGCCCGTTGAGCCAAGAACTCCGGGCCGCACGGCGACTACCTCGCGAAATGCGGCGAAATCCCGCGGCATTTGCGCCTTCAGGTGCCGCGTCGCCATGACGTTGTCCACGGCGATGGGTCCGACGGCGTCGGGCGTTATCGCGGCGTTGCCGAGGCCGGCGACGAGTGTCGCGGCGCCCGCGTCCGGCGTGAGCAGCTCGCGCAGAAGCTCCGACATCAGCATTGCCGCCTCCGAAAAGGAATCCTCCCTTCGACTGAGCAGCGCCGCCAAATCCATGGTCACATATCGCCCAATTGGTTTACATAACGCCTCCGCGCCCTCTTGATTCAGCACCTCGACGGTGGTGACGCGAAAGCCGCGTCGGCTTGTCTCCTGCGCGCGGACGCCGGCAAGCTCCGATATATCCGCCGCGCCGCCGCGGATTCTGTCGCGTTCCTCGCAGGCGAGGTCTGTGCGAATTTTCCTCTCCATAGTTGTTTGCCTCCAATGTGACACAAGATGCTGTATAGTCTGCGGATAAAGTCGGGGTATATGCAAGTTTCGCAAGAAAATGTCAAATACCACTTGATTTTTATATGAGTGAGTGATAAAATACACTTCCGCGGGTATACCGAATACCCTTAATTTTATAGGAGGAGGTGGCAAACAGAATATGCCCAATATCAAGTCCGCAATAAAGAGAGCCTTAAAGTCCACAAAGGAAAACGAGGCAAACAGAGCGCAGAAGTCTGCTCTCAAGACCACACTTAAGAAATTCGACGCGGCCGTTGCCCAGGGCGACAAGGAGGCAGCTGCCGGCACCTATAAAGTTGCTGTCAAATTTGTTGATCGTGCCGCGACCAAGGGACTTATCCATAAGAACAACGCAGCAAACAAGAAGAGCGCCATGGCAACCAAGCTTAACGCCCTCAACTAATAATGCACACTATAGGGGGGATT
>JAVVTL010000086.1:0-5865 GCA_036653715.1 Oscillospiraceae bacterium | reverse complement strand
CCTGTTTTGGTACGCCTGACAGAATTCGAATCTGCGACCTTTGGAGTCGGAGTCCAACGCTCTATCCAGCTGAGCTACAGGCGCGTATAATAAGGGACATGTCATTATAGCAAAATGGGGGGGTAAAGTAAATACTTATTTGCCTATTTTGTGGTGCTGTGCTATACTTGAGCATATTAAAACCCCCTCCCGGAGGATATAATTGACTATGAAACACCTAACCAAAAAACTTAAAACGCCCCTTATCGCCCTGCTCTGTCTTTGCCTTCTCTCCCTCTCCGCATGCGGAGAAGCAAAGCCCGTCAAGAAGCAGATTTTTTCCATGGACACCCTTATGACCCTCACCGCATACGGCAAAAATGCCGAGGCAGGGCTGTCCGCCGCCGCCGGCATCATCAACGCCATGGACGCCGCGCTCGACCCCGAAAACGAGAGCAGCACCGTCTATGCCTTGAACAGCGCCAAGGGCGAGCCCGTCGTCGTCAGCGGCCAGATAGCCGAGATGCTCAAAACCGCCGCCACCGTCAGCGAGCGCTCCGGCGGAGCGCTTGACCTCGCCATATACCCCCTCGTCAAGGCCTGGGGCTTTGTGGACGGCAGCTACACCATACCCAGCGATGACGCCATTGCCGCCCTCCTCGAAAATATCGACTTTTCCGGCGTCTCCGTCACCGACTTCACCGAGTCGGGCGACTTTCTCGCCACCGTCCCCTCGGGCGGACAGCTCTCCTTCGGCGCGATTGCCAAGGGCTGCGCCTCCTCCTACGCCGTCGCCGCCATGCGCTCGGCAGGCGTCGAGAGCGCCATAATCTCCCTCGGCGGCAACGTCCAGACCCTCGGCAAAAAGCCGAACGGCGAAAACTGGAACGTCGCCGTTCAGGACCCGAACGATACCGGCAGCTACGTCGGCATGCTCAGCGTCGGAGAGACGGCGGTCATCACCTCCGGCGGCTACCAGCGCTACTTCGAGCGCGACGGCGTCCGCTATCACCACCTCCTTGACCCCAAGACGGGCCGCCCCGCCGATAACGGCCTGCTCTCCGTCACCATCGTCTGCGAGGACGGCACAATGGCGGACGCGCTCTCCACTGCGCTTTTCGTCCTTGGCGAAAGCGCCGCGCTCGATTATTGGCGCGACTACGGCGGCTTTGAGGCAGTTTTGGTCACCGGCGACGGACGCGTCGTCGTCACCGGCGGGCTGTATGACGTCTTCGAGCCTTACGGCGACACCTACACTTATGAATACGCGAGCAAATAATATGAGAACTTTTTTCGCCCTGCTCACATGCAGGCTCACAAAAACCCTTCTGCGTCTGCTCGGGCGCGGCGGAACAGCGCTGCCCGGCAAGGTGGCGCTGAAGCTATGCCCCGGCATACTCGGCGTCCTCGCAAGCAGGGTGCGCACCGTCGTCGTCACCGGCACAAACGGCAAAACCACAAGCTCCCGCATCGTGGAGCAAGCGCTCTATGAGGCGGATTTGCCCTATTTTTCCAACCGCTCGGGCGCAAACCTCATTCAGGGCATCGTCTCCGAATACGCCGCGCACGCCACCCTCACGGGGAAACCGCTCAGCGACTACGCCGTCATCGAGTGCGACGAGGGTGCGCTCCGCGCCGTCTGCGGCTGGGTCTCGCCCGCCGTCATACTCGTCACCAACGTCTTTTCCGACCAGCTCGACCGCTTTGGTGACGTGAAAAACACGCTCGCGGCAATCCGCGCAGGCATCGCCGCCGCTCCCGACGCGACGCTCTGTCTGAACGCCGACTGCTCCCTCTGCGGCACGCTGGCGGATAATTTGCCCAATCCCGTCATCTTCTACGGCTGCGACGTGCCCGTCTATCGCGCCGCTGCGGACGAGCTTTCCGATGCTCCCACCTGCGTGCGCTGCGGGGCGCCGCTCCGATACTCCTACCGCACCTACGCGCATCTTGGCGGCTTTTCCTGCCCCGACTGCGGCTATTCCCGCCCCTCGGCTCAGGTCGCCGTCACCTCCGTCACCGAGCGCTCGGCGGACGGCACCCGCGTCGCGCTGTCCCTCGGCGGCGTTGCGCATGACGCCCTCATAAACGCCCCCGGCGGCTACAACATCTACAACGCGGCGGGAGCCGCCGCTGTCTGCGAGGCGCTTGGCCTCTCGGCGGAGGTGGCGCTGCGCGCGCTCTCCGACTTCAAATGCGGCTTTGGGCGCATGGAGAAGCTTAACCTCGGCGGCGTCTCCGCGCGGATGATACTCGTCAAAAATCCCGCAGGCTGCAATCAGGCGCTCGCCTTTGCCTCGGAGCTTGACGGCGAGGTTCTGCTTGTCGCCGCTCTGAACGACAACACCGGCGACGGGACCGACACAAGCTGGATTTGGGACGCCGATTTCGGCAGGCTCTCCGCCCTCGGAGACAGGCTCACGGGCTTTATCGTCTCCGGCACACGCGCCGACGAGCTGGCGCTGCGCCTCAAATACGCCGGCATCCCCACCGACAAGCTCCGCGTTCTTTACAGCTGGGACGAGCTGATTGACGCCGTGACCGCTCAGAGCGCACCCGTCGTCATTCTCCCCACCTACAGCGCCATGATGGAGCTGCGCGGGAAGCTAAGCGCAAAATTCGGCCTTGCCGATTTCTGGGAGTGAGCACCATGAAAATCTGTCATCTCTTGAGCGACGTCCTCAACACCAACGGCAGCCGCGGCAACGTGGATTGCCTCGCCCTGCGCCTGCGTCTGCGCGGCCTCGGGGTCGAGGTAAGCTGTCTCCCCATGGGCGGCAGCCTTAACCCCTCGGACTTTGACCTCATCTACCTCGGCGCAGGCCACGGCGAGCCGTCCGCGGCGCTCGCGCGGGAGCTTTGTCGGCTTGGGCCGGAGCTTTCCGCCTACGCCGAAAACGGCGGCGTCATCCTTGCCGTCTGCGAGGGCTTTGAGCTTTTGGGCAAGACCGTCACCCGCGCCGACGGCGGCGTCCTCACCTGCGCCTCCGTGCTCGACATGTGCGTCACCTACGGCTCCGAGCGCCTAACGGGGGACTACAGCTTTGACTGCGGCGCGGACATCGGCAGGGTCGTCGCCTTTCGCAACCACGCGGGGCGTGTCTCGCTCGGCGCCTCTCTCTCCCCTTTGGGCATGACGCCCGAGGGCGAGGCGGAGGGCGCAAGACACAAAAACGTCTTCGGCTCCTACGGTCACGGCCCCCTGCTTCCGAAAAATCCCCGACTTGCGGACGCGATACTCCAAGCCGCCCTCGGCGACATGCCCTCCGCCTTGGACGACACACTTGAGAACGCCGCGCACGACTTTATGGAGCGCCGCCTCTCATGACGCTCGGACGTGAATTCTTTGAGCGCGACGCGCTTGTTGTCGCGCCGGAGCTTATCGGCAAGCTCCTCGTCCGCACCCTGCCGGATGGGACGGAGCGCCGTCTGCGCATCCTCGAAACCGAGGTCTATCGCGGCACGGAGGATACGGCCTGCCACGCCCACAAGGGCCGCACAAAGCGCAGCGAAATGCTCTATATGTCCGGCGGCACCATATACGTCTACCTCTGCTACGGAATGCACTGGCTCATGAACATCGTCACAGGCGCGCAGGACGAGCCGCAGGGCGTGCTCATCCGCTCCTGCGAGGGGGCGGACGGCCCGGGAAAGCTCACCCGTGCACTCTGCATAAGCGGCGAGCAAAACGGCATGAACATCTCCTCCTGCCAAGACCTGCGAGTGGAGGACGACGGCGAAGAAGTTAACATAACATTAGACAGCCGCGTCGGCATAAAATACGCCGAGCAGGCTGACATAGACAGGCTTTGGAGATTTAAAAGGGGTTGACATAATTATGCCAAGCCTTGACAGCGAGGTCAGGTACATCAAGGGAATAGGCGAGGTGAAGGCGCGGGCTTTGAACAAGCTCGGCGTCTTTACGCTATTTGACCTCATCTCCTTTTTCCCGCGCGCATATGAAGACCGCACGATTTTCAAGCCCATCGCCCTGCTCATGGCGGAGGAATACGCCTGCGTCCGCGCCATGGTCGCCACGGAGCCGCGCCTCAGCCGCGTGAAGCGCGGCATGGAGCTTGTAAAGCTCCGCGCGGTTGATGACAGCGGCGCTTTGGACGTCACCTTTTTTAATCAGAGCTACGTCCGCGACCGCCTGCACGTCGGCGAGACCTTCAGCTTCTACGGCAAGGTCAGCCTCCTTGGCGGCAGGCTCGGCATGACGAACCCCGTCTTTGAGCCGGAGGGGACGGAGGGCGGCGTGACGGGGCGCATCGTGCCCGTCTACCGCCTCAGCGCCGGTCTGTCGCAAAAGCTCATCATGCAGAGCGTGCGGAGAGGGATGGACGCCTGCGGCGAGCAGCTGCCCGACGCGCTGCCCGAGGCAGTCATCGAGAAATACAGGCTCGCCCGCGCGCGCTTCGCCTATGAGAACATACATTTCCCCGCCGACTTTGCGGGCTTGGAGCTTGCGCGGCGGCGGCTTATCTTTGAGGAGCTTTTTGTCCTCTCCTGCGCCCTCTCCATCCTCCGCCGAGGGAGGACGGACGAGGACGGACTGCCTGTTGCGGAGGCGGACACGGAGCGTTTTTACGCCGCCCTCCCCTTTGCTCCCACGAACGCACAGCGCCGCGCCGTTGCCGAGGCAGTCCGCGATATGCGCTCCGGCAGACCCATGAGCCGCCTTGTGCAGGGCGACGTCGGCAGCGGCAAGACCCTTGTCGCCGCCGCCTGCGTTTGGCACGCCGCCCAAAGCTCGTATCAGTGCGCCTTTATGGCTCCGACCGAGATACTTGCGGAGCAGCACCTGCGCACCTTTACGGAATTTCTCGCCCCCTTCGGCCTGCGCGTCATGAAGCTCACAGGCTCCATGACCGCCCGGGAGAAGCGAGAGGTCAAGGCGGCGCTCGCTAACGGGGACTGCGACCTTGTCATCGGCACCCACGCGCTTTTGGCGGAGGATGTCGGGTTTAAAGCCCTCGCCCTCGTCATAACCGACGAGCAGCACCGCTTTGGCGTGGAGCAGCGAGCCGCGCTGAGCGGCAAGACCGCCTCGCCCCATGTGCTCGTCATGTCCGCCACGCCCATACCGAGGACGCTGGCGCTCATCGTCTACGGCGACCTTGACGTCTCCGTCATCGACGAGCTGCCCCCCGGCAGACAAAAGGTTGACACCTTTGCCGTCGCGGAGAGCTACCGGCCGAGGCTCAATAACTTCATCCGCAAACTCGTCGGAGAAGGGCGGCAGGTCTTTGTCGTCTGCCCGATGATAGACGAGAACGACGAGCTGCCCCCCGACCTCAAGCCCGCCGAGCAGCACAAAGAGGAGCTGAAGCTCGAATTCCCGCAGCTGCGCGTCGAGTGCATCCACGGGCGCATGAAGGCAAAGGACAAGGACTGCGTCATGGCGGCTTTTGTCGCCGGGGAAATTGACGTGCTCGTCTCCACCACCGTCATCGAGGTGGGTGTGGACGTGCCGAATGCCGCGCTCATGATAGTCGAAAACGCCGACCGCTTCGGGCTTTCCCAGCTCCATCAGCTTCGCGGGCGCGTCGGGCGCGGCAAGCACAAGAGCTACTGCGTCCTTGTCTCCGACGCAAAGGGGGAGGACGCGCGCGCGCGCCTCTCCGTCATGACCAAAACCTCCGACGGCTTCAAAATATCCGAGGAGGATTTGCGCCTGCGCGGCCCCGGCGACTTCTTCGGCTCACGCCAGCACGGCCTGCCCGAGCTGCACATCGCCGACATGTGCGCGGATATGGACGTTCTCCGCTCGGCGCAGGAGGCGGCAAGCGCACTTATCGCCTCGGACGAAAATCTCCGCAAGCCCGAAAACGCCCCCCTGCGAGAGCGCGCCGAGGCGCTTATCGCCTCCGTCGGCGGGCATGG
>JAVVTL010000085.1:0-5939 GCA_036653715.1 Oscillospiraceae bacterium | reverse complement strand
TAGCTTCCGCGCTTTTTCTCCCGCAAACGCGAAGCGATTCGCCCGCCGAAAAATTCCGGCGGGCGAAGTGTTTTTATCCTAATTTATTCAGGCTTTCCTCAAGGTTTTCGATGAGGGCGCGGGCTTTTTCGGCGCGGTCGCGCTCGGTGGCGACGACGGCCTCGGGCGCGCGGGAGATGAAGGACTCGTTTGCGAGCTTCCTGTTCTGCGCCTCGAGCTGGGCTTTCGCCTTTTCGAGTTCTCTCGTTATGCGCTCGCGCTCCTTGTCGAGGTCCACAAGCTCCGACATCGGCATGAACATACGGGCGTTATCCGTCGCCATCGAGACCATGCCCTCGGTATCCTCCGGCACGGAAGCGGCTATTGTGACCTCGCCCGCGTAGGCGAGCTTGGAGAGATATGCGCCGCCCGCCTCGAACACGGCGGTTTTGTCGGTGGCGATGATGAGGCGCGGGCGCTTGGAGGGCGGCACGTTCATCTCCGCGCGGCGGGAGCGGACGGCCTTCACGGCGTCCATTATCATCTCGAAGCCCGTCTCCTCCTCGGGAAACGCCAAAGCCGCGTCGTACTTGGGATAGGGCGCGATTATGAGTGCCTCGCTCTCGTGGGGCAGGGCGCCGTATATCTCCTCGGTGATATACGGCATGAAGGGGTGCAGCAGCTTCAGCACGTCGGTCAGCACATAGAGCAGCACGCGCTGTGCGCCCTCGTTCGCGGCGGCGTCTCCGCCGTTCAGGCGCGGCTTTGTCAATTCAATATACCAATCGCAATAGGTGTCCCAAATGAAGTCGTATATCTTCTGCGCGGCGATGCCCAGCTCGTAGCGGTCAAGATTCTCGCGCACCTCGCGGACAAGCGTATTCAGCTTGGAGAGCACCCAGCGGTCCTCTAACTCAAGGCTCGCGGGCAGCTTCACTTCCTCGACCGTCAGGTTCATCATGACAAAACGGCTGGCGTTCCAAAGCTTGTTGGCAAAGTTACGCATAGCCTCACAGCGCTCGACATAAAAGCGCGTGTCGTTTCCGGGGCTGTTGCCCGTGATGATGTTGAAGCGCAGCGCGTCCGCGCCGAATCTGTCTATCATCTCGAGCGGGTCAACGCCGTTGCCGGAGGATTTAGACATTTTTTTGCCCTGCGAATCGCGTATCAGCCCGTGTATGAGCACGGTGTGGAAGGGCGGAATTTTTGTGTGCTCGCAGGCGGAGAATATCATTCTCGCCACCCAAAAGAAAATAATGTCATAGCCCGTGACCAGCACGTCGGTGGGGTAGAAGTAACGCAAATCCTCGGTGTCGTCCGGCCAGCCGAGCGTGGAGAAGGGCCAAAGCGCGGAGGAAAACCAAGTGTCCAAAACGTCGGGGTCCTGCTCGATATTTTTGCTGTGGCAGGCCTCGCACTCGACGGCGTCCTCCTTGGAGACGGTGACGTGGCCGCAGTCCGCGCAGTACCACGCGGGTATTTGGTGCCCCCACCAAAGCTGACGGGAGATGCACCAGTCGCGCACGCCGTGCATCCAGTTCAGATAGGTCTTTGAGAAGCGCTCGGGGACGAATTTGACCTCGCCCTCCTCGACCACGCGGATGGCCTCCCCCGCGAGCGGCTCCATGCTGACAAACCATTGCTCGCTTGCAATCGGCTCCACGTCGTTGTGGCAGCGGTAGCAGGTTCCGACGCTGTGGGCATAGTCCTCGACCTTGACGAGATAGCCGCCGGCGTCCAAATCCTCGACTATGGCGCGGCGGGCTTCATATCTGTCCATGCCGTTGTATTTGCCGCCGTTTATGATGCGGGCGTTGTCGTCCAGTATGAGGAGCAGCTCAAGGTCGTGGCGCTTTGCCACTTCAAAGTCGTTGGGGTCGTGGCAGGGGGTCATTTTAACGCAGCCTGTGCCGAAGTCCGTCTCGACGTAGTCGTCCGCGACGATGGGGATTTCCCTGCCGACCAAGGGCAGGATGCAGGTCTTGCCGACTATGGCGGTATAGCGCTCGTCCTCGGGGTTCACGGCGACGCCGGTGTCGCCCAGCATAGTCTCCGGCCTCGTGGTGGCGATAATCAAATCGCCCGAGCCGTCCGCCAAGGGATAGCGGATGTGCCAAAGATGGCCCGGCTTATCGACATATTCGACCTCGGCGTCGGAGAGCGCCGTCGTGCAGACGGGGCACCAGTTTATGATGCGCTTGCCCTTGTAGATGAGGCCCTTTTGGTAGAGATTCACGAAGGTTTCGCGCACGGATTTGGAACAGCCCGCGTCCATGGTGAAGCGCTGGCGCTCCCAGTCGCAGGAGCAGCCGAGGGTCTTGAGTTGCTCGACGATGCGGTCGCCGTATTTGTCCTTCCAAGCCCAAACCTCGTCAAGAAATTTCTCGCGGCCGAGGTCAAAGCGCGTCTGCCCCTCGGCGCGGAGCTTTTCCTCGACCTTTATCTGCGTGGCGATGCCCGCGTGGTCATAGCCCGGCAGCCAAAGCGCGGAATAGCCGTCCATCCGCTTGTAGCGGATGAGCACGTCCTGAATCGTCTCGTCAAAGGCGTGACCAAGGTGGAGCTGACCCGTGACGTTCGGCGGCGGTATGACTATGGTGAAGGGCTTCTTATTGGGGTCGCGCTCGGCGTGGAAGTAGTTCCCACGCTGCCACATGTCGTAGATGGGTTTTTCGACCTGCTTGGGGTCGTAGATTTTCGGCAGCTCTCTCATTTTTTTGTCCTCCCAAAATGAAAAGCGCCCCGAAGCATGATGCTTCAGGGCGCAATTAATACGCGGTACCACCTGAATTCCGCTTGCGCGGCACTCTGTGCTCTGTAACGGGAGCACCCGTTGAGGGCTACGGCATTTTGGGCGCAAAACGCCCGCAGATGCTTTCGCGGTCACTGCTCGGGGCCGACCTTCGGCGTTGCTTCACGGGAACTCGCACCTGCCGTTCCCTCTCTGACATCAGCTTCGCGCCTACTCCTGCCCGTCATCGCTTTTTGATGGATGAATTATACTCCGCCCTCCGGCGTTTGTCAACTTTACAGTCCGAGACCGGCCTCAAGCTGGGCAAGGCTCTGAACTCCGACGGACTTGCCCGTGAGCTTGCCGTCCTGAAAATAAATAACGGTGGGGATGCTCATGATGCCGAATTGCTCCGCCAGCGCGGGCTGCGAGTCGACGTCCACCTTGCAGACCTTGACTTCCTCGGGGTGCGCCTCGGCAAGCTGTTCCATTATCGGGCCCTGCATGCGGCAGGGTCCGCACCAAGTCGCCCAAAAGTCAACGACGACGCGTCCCGCAGAGGTGGCGGCGGCAAAGTCGGCTGAGGTAAGATTGAAAATAGCCATTTTGTTTTTCTCCTTATTTAGTGTTTTCAACGTATTTTGAGGCCGAGATTCCGGCGATGTTGCCCTCGCCCACGGCCTTTGCGATCTGGTAGGGCGCTCCGACACAGTCGCCGCAGGCGAACACGCCGGGGACGGCTGTAGCCATTTCTGTATTGGCGCTGATGTGTCCGTCAATAAGCTCCACGCCCGGGAGCAGGTCGCCGGGAGCGACGCCCGCACGAAGGACAAACACACCGGAGACGGGATATTCCGTCCCGTCCGCCACGAGCGTTTCCACTCGCTCTTTGCCGCGTATTTCAAATTTTGCGGCACGTTTTTTGTCGAAATATTCGACCTCGCAACCGATTGAGGCGAGAAATGCCGCCTCCTCCTCAGCGTCCGCCGAGAGGCCGAGCACGGCGACGCGCTTGCCCCTGTAGAGCATCCCGTCGCAGGTGGCGCAATAGCTCACGCCCGCGCCGAGAAATTCCCGCTCTCCCGGAAAGGGCTTTGCCCGAGCGAGCCCCGCGGCGAGGACGACTGCCTTTGCTTCGTAAAAATCCGAGCCGACGGAGACGCCGAAGCCCCCGCCCATCGGCATTATCGAGAGCGCACGGCCCCGAACGAGCTTTGCCCCCGAGGCGACGGCGTGAGCCGACAGCCGCTCGACAAGCTCCCTGCCGCTTATCTCCGGGAAGCCCGGATAGTTGTCCACCCGCTCGGCTCTCCAAAGGGCGGAGTCCTCCGGCGCGGAGGAGACTATGACGACTGATTTGTTCCTGTGCATGGCGGTCAGCGCCGCGGATACCCCCGCGGGGCCGCCGCCGATAATTATCACATCGGGCATATTGTTCTCCCCTTTCCTCGCCTGAAACCCCGTTCAAGCCTATATACTTTAATTATAGCGCTTCATTTTACCGTTGTAAACAATAATTATTCCGTGTATAATGTGCTCATTCGCAATTCATGAGGTAAAAAGATATGGAAGAAACATCAAAAAATTTTATAGAGACCTTTATCGAGGAGGATCTCGCCCCCGGCGGACGCTGTGAGGGCATGCAGATTCACACCCGTTTTCCGCCCGAGCCGAATGGCTATCTCCACATCGGTCACTGCAAGGCGCTCTGCATCGATTTCGGCACAGCCGAGAAATTCGGCGGCATCACAAACCTCCGCATGGACGACACCAACCCCGCCAAGGAGGACACCGAGTTTGTCGAAGCCATTCAGGAGGACATCCACTGGCTGGGCTTCGACTGGGGCGACCGCTTCTTCTACGGCTCCGATTATTTCGAGCAGACCTGCGGCTATGCCGAGGAGCTTATCGGCAAGGGCCTTGCCTACGTCTGCGAGCTGACGCCCGAGGAATTCAAGCAATATCGCGGCGACCTGCGCACCCCCGCCCGCAGCCCCTGGCGCGACCGCCCCATTGAAGAAAGCCTTGACCTCTTTCGCCGTATGCGCGCCGGCGAATTTCCGGAGGGGAAATACACCCTCCGCGCCAAAATCGACCTCGCGAGCGGCAACTTCAACCTGCGTGACCCGGCGCTCTACCGCATCCGCTACATCGAGCACCACAGGCAGGGCACAAAATGGTGCATCTTCCCGATGTACGATTTCGCGCACCCCATTCAGGACGCGCTTGAGGGCATCACCCACTCGCTCTGCTCCCTCGAATACGAGGACCATCGCCCGCTCTACGACTGGGTCGTCGAGCACCTCGACCTGCCGTCCAAGCCGCGCCAAATAGAGTTTGCCCGTCTCGGCATAAATTACACCGTTATGAGCAAGCGAAAGCTGCGCCGTCTTGTCGAGGACGAGCGCGTCTCCGGCTGGGACGACCCGCGCATGCCAACGCTCTGCGGCCTGCGCCGTCGGGGCTACACGCCCGCCGCCGTCCGCAATTTCTGCGAGCGCATCGGCGTCGCGAAAATGCCGAGCACTGTGGAATTCGGCTTCCTTGAGCATTGCCTGCGCGAGGACCTCAACCTCAGCGCCCGCAGAGTCATGGCGGTTCTGCATCCCGTTCGCCTCACCGTCACAAATTATCCCGTCGGCGAGACGGAGATTTTTGAGGTCGAAAATAACCCCGAGGACGAGAGCGCGGGCACGCGCCCCGTCAGCTTCTCCCGCTCGCTTTGGATTGAGGCGGACGATTTCATGGAGGAGCCGGCTCACAAATACAATCGCCTCTTTCCCGGCAACGAGGTGCGCCTGAAAAGCGCCTATATCGTCCGCTGCACCGGCTGTATCAGAGACGAAAACGGCGAGGTCGCCGAGGTTCTCTGCGAATATGACCCCGCAACGCGCGGCGGCAACACCCCCGACGGACGCAAGGTGCGCGGCACCATCCACTGGGTGGACAGCGCAAGCTGCGCGGACGCCGAGGTGCGGCTGTACGACAATCTTTTCTCCGACCCCGACCCCGATTCCGGCGACAAGGACTTCCTCGATTGCCTGAATCCCGACTCCCTGTCCGTGCTGAGCGGCTGCAAGGTCGAAAAAAGCCTCGAAAGCGCAGTCGCCCCCGAGAGCTTCCAGTTCCTGCGCCTCGGCTACTTCGCCGTGGACAACAAGGACAGCGCCCCCGGCAAGCTCGTCTTCAACCGCTCCGTGGCTCTGAAGGACTCGTTCAAGAAATAATA
>JAVVTL010000084.1:0-6036 GCA_036653715.1 Oscillospiraceae bacterium | reverse complement strand
GCTCCCAAAGCAGGCGCGGTACCGGCTCCGCTACACCCGGGGATGGGGCTTTGAGGTTATGCGTGGGGAAAACGATTGCGGTGGAGGCGGCTTATGCCGCGCTTGGGATTATACAATATTTCCAATAAAACTGCAACCTTTTCTTGATTGATGTTTTCGCCGTGATATGCTATTATCATCGTTGGAGCGTGATTTGATTTGCGAATGAGAAAAAAACCAAACCTTATGCCGCGCATGGAGCGCTGCGCCGCCGTCTGCGAGACTGACCCCGAGCTGCTGCGCGGGCGCTGGCTCGAGGCCGTGCCGGGCTATTTTGCCCTCCACCTTGAGCTCGGCTGCGGCAAGGGCCGCTTTACCGCCGACATGGCCGAGGCAAACCCCAATGTGCTTTTCGCCGCCGTTGAGCGCGTGCCGGACGCAATGGTCGTCGGCATGGAGCGCGTATTCGACAGGGGCCTGAAAAACGTGCGCTTCCTCGACCGCGACGCCGCCGCACTTTTGGAAATGTTCGCCCCCGGCGAGGTTTCGCGCATATACATAAACTTCCCCGACCCATGGCGCAAGGCGCGGCAATTCAAGCGCCGTCTGACAGCGCCGAGCTTCCTCAAAATATACGCAGAGCTGCTGCCTCGCGGCGGCGACGTCTGCTTCAAAACCGATAATGTCCCGCTTTTCGAGTGGTCGCTCGAGCAGTTTGCCGAAAACGGCTGGCAGCTCTCGGAGGTCACGCGTGACCTGCACGGGCAAGGCCCCGTCGGCGTCATGACCGACTACGAGGCCAAGTTCCACGAGCAGGGCGTACACATAAACAGATTGGTGGCGATTAGGCCGTGAGATTTATTTCTTGGAACGTCAACGGCCTGCGCGCCTGCGTCGGCAAGGGCTTCGAGGATGTTTTTCGGAACCTCGAAGCAGATTTTTTCTGCCTTCAGGAGACAAAGCTGCAAGAGGGACAGATAAACCTCGACCTCCCCGGCTACGAGCAATATTGGTGCTATGCCGACAAAAAAGGCTACTCCGGCACGGCGATATTTACAAGGCACAAGCCGCTCTCCGCCGCCTATAACCTCGGCCTCGCCGAGCACGACGCGGAGGGGCGCGTCATAACCCTCGAGTACCCCGAGTTTTTTCTTGTCTGCGTCTATACGCCGAACTCGCAGGATGAGCTGCGTCGCCTTGCCTACCGCATGGACTGGGAGGACGCCTTCCGCGCCCACCTTTTGGCGCTGGACGCGAAAAAGCCCGTCATCGTCTGCGGCGACATGAACGTCGCCCACAGGGAGATTGACCTCAAAAATCCCAAGACCAACCGCTTCAACCCCGGCTTCACCGACGAGGAACGCGGAAAGCTCTCCGAGCTTTTGGCAAGCGGCTTTACGGACACCTTTCGCCACCTCTATCCCACGCTCGAGAACGCCTATTCGTGGTGGAGCTACCGCGCCAATGCGAGGGCAAACAACGTCGGCTGGCGCATAGACTATTTTCTCTGCTCGGACAGACTCGCCGAGCGCATCGACAAGGCATTTATCTGCCCGGAGATAACGGGCAGCGACCACTGCCCCGTTGGGCTTGACCTCCTATGACCAAAATCGGCAACGTCGAAATAGCCGGCAAAACCGCGCTCGCGCCCATGGCCGGGGTATCGGACGCCGCTTTCCGCACGCTCTGCATAGAGCAGGGCGCGGCGCTCTGCTGCACCGAGATGGTCAGCGCAAAGGCGCTCTGCTACGGCGACAAAAAAACCGCACGCCTCCTCTATGTCCCCGAGGGGGGACACCCCGTCGCGGCGCAGATTTTCGGCCACGAGCCGGAATTTATGGCGGAGGGCGCGCGGCATGCGCTCGAGCTTTCCGGCGCGGACATAATCGACATCAACATGGGCTGCCCCGTCGGGAAAATCGTCGGCTCCGGCGACGGCTGCGCCCTCATGAAAACGCCCGAGCTGGCGTTTGAAATCATCTCCGCCGTCAAAAACGCCGTGTCCGTCCCCGTCACCGTGAAGTTCCGCAAGGGCTGGGACGGCGGGAACGCGAATGCCGTCGCCTTTGCCCTCGGCTGCGAGCGCGCGGGGGCGGACGCCGTCGCCGTCCACGGCAGGACAAGGGTTCAGATGTATGCCGGCAAGGCGGATTGGGACATCATACGCGACGTTAAAAGCGCCCTCACCATCCCC
Organism: Oscillospiraceae bacterium; assembly: GCA_036653715.1. Classification (GTDB taxonomy): domain Bacteria; phylum Bacillota; class Clostridia; order Oscillospirales; family Oscillospiraceae; genus Scatomorpha. The sequence continues at coordinate 3,863 of JAVVTL010000084.1, read as the reverse complement.
GTCATCGCAAACGGCGACATCTTTGAGGGGCAGGACGCAGAACATATTTTGCGCTATACGGGCGCGGACATGTGCATGATAGGCCGCGGCAGCTTTGGCGACCCGTGGATATTCGCGCGGGCAAACGCCGCCATCGCCGGGCTTCCGATACCCGCGCCGCCACCGCTTTCCGCGCGTATGGACACCGCCCTGCGTTGGGTTGAGGACGCGGCGGAGCAAAAGGGCGAGAAAATCGCCTGCCTCGAGGCGCGGGGTCAGCTCCAGTGGTATCTGCGCGGCGTGGCGAACTCCGCCTACTGGAAGCAGGAGCTTATACACGTCTCGACGCTCGAGGAGGTTCGCTCCTGCGTGCGGGGCATAAAAAGAGAACTCCGATAGAAATGGGGTGACAGAGCCATGACCCGTGAAGAAGAATTCGAAATAATCCAAAGGGTGCGCGCCGGTGACCCGGAGGCCTTTGAGCCTTTGGTGCTCGAGCACCAAAAAAAAGTCTATAATCTCGCCCTGCGTATGCTGGGCAACGAGGAGGACGCCCGCGACATGGCACAGGAGGCGCTTATCCGCGCCTATAACTCCTTGGAGAGCTTCAGGGGCGACAGCAAGTTTTCCGTCTGGCTCTACCGCCTCACCTCCAACATCTGCATAGATTTTCTGCGCGGACGCGGCAGGCGGCAGGCAGTCTCGCTCACCTTTGAGAGCGAGGATGAGCCGCAGGAGCTTGAGATATCCGACGAGCGCTTCTCGCCCGAGGCAGTGATGGAAAAAAGCGAAACCCGCGCCGCCGTCTCACGCGGGCTTCAGGCGCTTTCGCCCGAATACCGCGAGATTCTTCTCCTGCGCGAAATAAACGGCCTCAGCTACGAGGAAATCGGAAAAGCCCTCACGCTCGAGGAAGGCACGGTCAAATCCCGCATATTCCGAGCGCGGAAAAAACTTTGCGCGTTTCTTGCTGAAGACGGGAACATTCCCGATATGTCTCCGTCAAACCTGACAAAGGGAGGTGCAAGGGTATGACAAAATGTAACGACTACCGCGAAATGATGAGCCAAATGCTCGATGACGAGCTGACAGAGCCTCAAAAGGCCGAGCTTTTGTCACACATTTCCGCCTGTCCCGATTGCGCGCGTGTCTACAGCGCCTTTGCTTTCCTCTCCTCCTCTATAGACGAGGGCGCGGAACCGCCGGAGACCCTCTGTGCGGACGTTATGAGCGCCATACGCGCGGGGAACATCGTCCCCATCTCCGCCGCAAAAAAGCGCAGCCGCGCCCCCGCAAAATTTCTTGCTCTTGCCGCCTGTATGGCTTTGGTTGTTTTTGCCGCCTCAAAGGTCGGCATATTTTCCGCCCCCGGCACTCCCGGCGATATTTCCGCGCCCGCAGCACAGACCCTTGACCCGTCCAATTCCAACGCTGACGACGCGCGCTTTTACCTTGAGAGCGACAGCACCCAGCCCCTGACCCCCGAGGACGGCGAAGCAAACGGCATACTTCCCGAGATTTCCGTGTATTCCGTCGGCGCGGATTCGCGTTCCGCCGATGCCGGACTTCTTGGCGTCTCCTCCGTGGCGCTCTTTTCCGGCGATTTGACAGAGCCGACGCGCGACCCCATCGCCATCGTGACGGACGAGGAATCGCTTCTCCTCCTTATCAATCTTCTTGACTTTTCCGAGATGTGCGACGAGACCGCCGTCTCCGGCGACCCCGTCTTCATCTTCGATATCACCCCGACGGAGGGCGAGGTTTATTCCGTCTCCGTCTGGATTTCCGACGGCCGCCTCTATTGCAGAAGCGACGAGGATAATCTCCTTTATGTCGCCGCGGGCGACGCCGGCACCCTCTTTGACTTCATCGCCGCCGCCTGACCCCCACCTCAAAATCACACTTTTCTCCCCGCCTTTAAACGGCGGGGAGAATTATTTGCAATCTTTTACTTATACAAATCCTTGAAAACGGCGTTATATTGTGATACAATACACAAATGAATTTCAATGTCGCTCAGGATACATCTGTTATCTGCGGTGTGAGACATAGTTTGGTGGGGTAAAAGTGAAGCAAATCAAAGTATCAAATAACGTTATAAGGCGTCTTCCCCGGTATCTCCGTAAGCTCGATGAGCTGAAGGTTGCCGGAGTTGACCGCATATCCTCCGGCGAGCTTGGCCATCAGATGGGACTTACCTCCTCTCAGATTCGCCAGGATTTCAGCTGCTTCGGTGAATTCGGACAGCAGGGCTACGGCTATAATGTCACCGCTCTGCGCGGCGAGATAGCCTCTATTCTCGGCATGAACCGCGACTTTTCCGTCGTGCTCGTCGGCGTCGGCAACATCGGCCGCGCCCTTATCGAGAACTTCTGCTTCGAGCAATACGGCTTCCATCTCATGTCCGCCTATGATGTCCGTCCCGAGCTTATCGGCAGGAACATCGGCGGCATCCCCGTGCACGACATCTCCGACCTCACAAGGTCGCTGGACGGCACCAAGGTCGATGTGGCTGTTCTCTGCGTCCCGAAAAGCATGGCCGCCTCCGCCTCCGAGGACCTCGTCCGACTCGGCGTTCACGCCATCTGGAACTTTACAAATATCGAGCTGAATCCCTCGAATCCCGACGTCATCGTCGAGAACATCCATTTTTCGGACAGCCTGCTCGCAATGGGCTACTATCTCTCCGAGAACATGGACATCGCAAGCGCCGCCGCCGCAAAGCTGAACAAACAGGAGTAATACAGTGCTTATTAAGCGCATTCTCTCCCTTATCCTCATATTGGCGCTGCTGACCGGCACATGCACGGCTTTCGCCTCCGCGGCAGGAAGCAAAAATGACCCGCTGGTCTCGCTCAGCTATGCCAAAACCTGGAGTCAGAATCTCCTGAAGGGTGCCGTCCCCTCCATAGACTCCACCCTGACCCCCTTCTACAGAATCGCCTCCGCAAACGCCGTAAAGGCTCTCGCGGGGGGTGCCTCCGCCTCCGTCGTCTCTCTTGGGGCGGGCGGGGCGCTCAAGCTCTCAATCGGCTCCGGCGTGACCCTCCTTTCGGGAGAGGCCGCAGTCAAGGTCGATTCGGGCGCTTTCGTAAACGTCACCGTCGGCTCCGCCGCCGCAACAGGCAAGCTGAACCGCTATCACCGCTATATCGTCTGCGAAAACAGCTCCGCCACCGTCACAGCCGACGCGGCAAGCCTTTTCGTCGTGGACGGAACCTATTCCAAAACCGCAGGTACCCTCACCTTTAAGGACGTTAAGCCCTCCGACTGGTTCTATTCGGACGTCAGCCGCGCCGTCACCCTCCGCCTTATCGACGGCATGACGGCAAGCACCTACGTCCCCGGCGGCACCCTTACCGTGGCTCAGGCCGTCAAGCTCGCCGCCTGTCTGCACCAGCTCCATAACGATGGCGAGGTCACCCTCAAAAACGGCAAGCCGTGGTATCGCAGCTACGCGGACTACGCCCTCAAAAACAGCATCATCACCGAGGATTTTGCAAACTATGACGCCATCATCACGAGGCAGCAGTTTGTAAAGGTCTTCTATAACGCCCTGCCCGCCGAAGAATACGCCGCCATAAACACCATCGAAGACGGCAAAATTCCCGACGTCGCCATGACGGACACAAACGCCGCCGAGATATACGCCTTCTATCGCGCCGGCATCCTCACGGGCTACAGCGACACGCCCGGCATCATTAACCACTCCTTCGGCGCAAATACCACCATCGTAAGAAGCGAGGTCGCCGCAATCCTCATAAGAATGTTCGACCAAACCACCCGAAAAACCTTTACTGTTTCATAAATTCCTGCTGCGGCTGACCAACCGGTCAGCCGTACCGATATATCGGTACGCCGCTGCGGCGGGGATTTCAAATGAA
>JAVVTL010000083.1:0-6150 GCA_036653715.1 Oscillospiraceae bacterium | reverse complement strand
CATCGCCTCCGGGGATTACCCGCCGCAGGTTTGGAGCGAGGCCGTCCGTTACATCACGGGCGGGAAATGCGACGCCTCAAGCGAGGCTGCCGCCCGCGCCGTCCTCACCGACTGGCTCGCGTGCGAATAAATACGAATAAACAACAATCGGGCCGCAAAATTTGCGGCCCGATATTTGTGTCCGTATACCTTTATTGCTCGTATATGCCGCCGCCGATAAATTCGCGGACGAGGGAGTCGGGGGCGACGAGGGCGGGGTCGATATGCCCGAACAGCTGGAGCGCGGGCAGCACCCGCCGCAGCTCGTCATAGCGCTCAATCCCCTCGGGGATGGAGGAGAAAAGCTCGGTGGCGAGGCTGTTCATGACGGGCAGCTCATAGGGCAGGGCGGTGTCGAATTGGAGGTCGGCCTTGTCCTTAAAGGGGGAGATGTAGCTCTTTTCGCCGCGGCGCACGTTCGCCCACATGGCGATGGTGGCGGCGGGCGGATAGGCGCGGAAAAGGTGGTCGCGCACCGTGCGCCGAACAAGGCGCATCCATGTGCCCTTGAACACCTGACGCCCGTCAAATTCGATGTTCGAGCGGGCGGAGATATAGAGCTTGAATGCGTCCGGATGGCAGGTGGTGATTTCGTCGTTCAGGGCGTGGATACCCTCGAAGATGACCAGCTCGTCTTTTTTGAGCTTCAGGGTCTTGGAGGGCTCGAGCACGCGCATCTGCCGCGCAAATTCGTATTTCGGTACGCATATGCGCCGCCCCTCGGCGAGCGCGGTAAAGTGCTCGTTCAGAAGCTCCATGTCCATGCAGAGGGGGCTTTCGTAGTCGATGCCGCCCTCGCTTGTGCGCGGGGCGGTGGCGGGGTTCACGGTGCGGAAGTAGTTGTCCATGCTGATGGTGTGGGTGCGGATGCCGCGCCTGCCCAGCTCCTCCTCGAGCTTTTGCGCCGTGGTGGTCTTGCCGCTGCCGGAGGGGCCGGAGAGCAAAACGATGGGGCTTTGGGCGAGGTTATTTGCAATCATATCAGCCGCGCCGGATATCTTCAGGGCATAGGCGGCGTCGCAGTCCGCAAGGAAGCCCTTTGCATCGGACACCGTGCGGAAGTTAATTTCTTTTAAATCATAGGCCATTGTAAAACTCCTTAATCTGAGCCTTTTCCCCGCAGGTCTGCGCTATTGCGGAGATATATTCATGCGGAAATTTCGGCGCCGTCATGCGGCGGATGCGCCCCGCCGCGCCGGGGAGCTTGGTGGAGCCGCCCGCCCCGAGGGAGATTATGCCGCAAAGCTCCTCCATTATGCAGATATTATAGAGGTTTTCGTGCAAGGGCAGGCACCAGCCGACGTTTTCAAAGCCGCCGGACATGAATTTCTGGCGGTAGAGGTAATATGGCGCGTAGCCCGAGGCGCAGAGCCGCGAGCGCGAGAGGTCAAGCATTTTGCCGACCTCCTCCGCCGAGGGAAGGCGGCTGTCGTGCTCGGAGATAAGGCGCGAGCCTTTTTTGAGGGAGAGCGTGTGGACGGTGATGTTCTCCGGCGCGAGGGCAAGGACTTTGTCGAGCGTGCGCGAAAAGCCCGCGAGGCTGTCCCCCGTGAGTCCCGCGATGAGGTCCATATTGACCTCAAACCCGCCGACGGAGCGGACGAGCGCGAGCGCTTGGAGGATGTCCTCCGCCGTGTGACGGCGGCCGATGGCGTCCAAAACCGAGTTTTCCATCGTCTGCGGGTTCACGCTGACGCGGGTGACGCCATGCTCGCGCAAAACGCGCAGCTTCGCCTCGCTTATCGTGTCCGGCCTGCCCGCCTCGACGGTATATTCCCGCAGCGCGGAGAGGTCAAATTCGGCGGCAAGTGCGCCGCAGAGCGCGGATAGCTGTGGGGCGCTCAGCGTCGTCGGCGTGCCGCCGCCCATATAGACGGAGACGACGCGCAGTCCCGCTTCGCGAATCGCCTCGCCCGTCGCGCGGATTTCAAGCATCAGAGCGTCAAGATAGGGCGCGACGAGCGCCATGGATTTTTCAACCGATTGGCTGACAAAGCTGCAATAATCACAGCGTGTGGGGCAAAAGGGTATGCCGACATAGAGGCAGATATCGCGCGGGGCAAGGCTTCCGCGCGCGCTCTCCGCGGCGAGGGCGGAGGCGAGGCAGAGCCGCGCCCGCTCGGGTGAGACAAAGTATTCGTGCCGCAGTCGGGAGACGGCGGCGGTTTGTGAAAGCCCCTCCTCAAGGTAGCCCGTCAGCAGCTTTGCGGGGCGCACGCCGGTGAGCGCGCCCCATTGCGGCTGCGGCACGCCGCTTTTGAGCGCCGCGCGGTAGAAGGCGAGCTTGACGATGCGGTTTTGGAGGCGGTTTTCGGAGACGCTGTCGCGCATGTCGGATTTTTTCGCGGCGGCTTTAGCGAGAAACGTCGCGCCGTCTATCACAAGTCGGCAGGCGCAGGTGACAAAGACCTCCCCCTCGGATAGGCGAAGCTCACAGCGGTCGCCAAAGGGCGGGCCGTCCGAATATTCGGGCCGCTCCTTGGGGAAAAGGGTCAGCAGGGTCTGTTCGGCGGCATAACGGCGGTCGTGGCCGATGAGATAGAGCTTCATTTCGCGGCTTCTGCGGACAGCTCCGCGCTGCGGGTCTTGTTCGCGCGGTAGCCCGCCTTCACGGCTTCGGGGAAGCCAAGCTCGGTCATTTTGCGGATGGCGGCGTCGGTCGTGCCTTTTTTGGAGGTGATGCGGCGGCGCAGCTCCTCCGGCGGCTCGCCGGTCTGCTCCAACAGCCTTGCCGCGCCGATGAGGGTCTGGTTTGCGAGCGCGGCGGCGGTTTCCGGGGCGATGCCGTCCTCAATTGCGACGTCGCGCAGTGCCTCGACAAGGTAGTAGAGGTAGGCGGAGCCGCTGCCCGAGAGGGCGGCGACGTCGTCAAGCTGCGGCTCGGTGACGCGCACGACAATGCCGGAGGCGGAGAAAATCTCCTCCGCAAGCCTGCCGTCCGCCTCTGTCGCGAGAGCGCCGAGGGCGATGCCCGTCGCGCCCTTTCCGACGGAGAGATTGAGGTTCGGCATGACGCGAATGACGCGGTTTTGGGGGAATGCGCCCTCGAGCGTTGAGATAGCGACGCCCGCCATAATGGAGATTATGAGCGCCGAGGGGTTTACATGCCCGCTGTATTCGGGGAGCGCGACGGGAAAGCTCTGCGGCTTCACGGCGAGGACGATGACCTCCGCCGATTCAAGCGCCTCGGAGCAGGCGGGGACGACGCCGTAAAGCGTCTCGCATTCAGCCGTGCTTTTCGCGTTGCCGGGGTTTATGACGGCGATGTTTTTCGGAGCCGTGCCGCTTGCGACCATGCCGCCGATGATGGCGCGAGCCATGTTGCCGCTGCCTATAAATGCTGTTTTCATAGCTTTAACCCCTTATCTGTCCTTGACCGGACACGAGATATTTGTAGCTTGTAATTTCGCGCAGACCCATGGGGCCGCGCGCGTGGAGCTTTTGTGTGCTGATGCCGAGCTCCGCGCCGAAGCCGAACATGAAGCCGTCCGTAAAGCGGGTGGAGGCGTTCCAGTTAACGACGGCGGCGTCCACCCGACGCTGGAAATACTCGGCGTTCGCCGCGCTTTCCGTGACGATACATTCGGTGTGGCGGGTGCCGTATTTGTTGATGTGCGCGACGGCGGCGGCGGTGTCCGGCACGAGCTTCACCGCCATGGCAAGGCGGAGATATTCATAGCGCCAATCGTCCTCATTTGCGGGGAGCACGCCCTCGGCAAAGCGGGCGGCGGCCTCGTCGCCGTGCAGCTCGACGCTTTTTTGGCTCATGACGTCCAAAAGTCGGCGCAGGTGGAGCTCGGCCCATTTTTCGTGCACCAACAGCGTCTCCATCGCGTTGCAGACGCCTGTGCGCTGGGTCTTTGCGTTTATGACGATGGCCTCCGCCATGTCGTAGTCGGCGGATTCGTCGAGGTAGACGTGGCAGTTGCCCGTGCCTGTTTCGAGGACGGGGACGGTGGCGTTCATGACGGCGTTTTGGATGAGCCGCGCTCCTCCGCGCGGGATGATGAGGTCGATGTATTCGCGCAGTCTGAGCATTTTATCGACCGTCTCGTGGGAGCCGTCCTCGACGAGACAGACGGCGTCGGGCGTTATGCCGCAGTCCGAAAGTGCGCCGCGCATGGCGGAAACGAGGGCGGCGTTGGACTCATAAGCCGTGGCGCTGCCGCGCAGCAGGACGGCGCTGCCCGCCTTGAAGCAGAGGGCGGCGGCGTCCGCCGTGACGTTCGGGCGGGCCTCGTATATCATGCCGATTACGCCCATGGGGACGCGGATTTTTTGGATTTTCAGCCCGTTTTCGAGGATTCGGCTGTCAAGAATTTCGCCCACGGGGTCGGGGAGCGCGGCGACCTGACGCAGTCCCTCCGCCATATCGGCGACACGCGCCTCATCGAGCATGAGCCTGTCGAGCATGGGGGCGGGGCTGCCCTCGGCGGCGGCTTTTTGCATGTCGAGCGCGTTTGCGGCGATTATCTCGCGGCAATGCCCGCGCAGCGCCTCCGCCATGGCGAGCAGGGCTGCGTTTTTCGTTTCCGTGTCAAGGAGCGGGAGCAGGGCTGAGGCGGCTTTTGCCGCGGCAGCGCTTTCGATGAGCGTTTTCATAGACAATCCTCCTTAATATCGACCCAGTCGTCGCGATGTATAACCTCGGCCCTGCGGCCGGGAAAGAGCTTTTCCGCCTCTGCCGTCGGCAGACCGAGAATCTCGCGCAGCTCGGAGGCGGAGCAGCTTGCAAGTCCGCGTCCAAGCAGCCGCTCCCCCTCGCGGGAGCGCACCTCGACGAGGTCGCCGTGGTCAAAATCCCCCTCGGCGGCGGTGACGCCTGCGGGCAGCAGGCTTTTTCCGCCGGAGCAGAGCGCTTCCTCCGCGCCGGAATCGACGTATATGCGCCCGCTGGAGACGGCATAGAACGCCATCCATTGGCGGCGGGTTTTCATGCCGACGCCGGGCGCGAAATATGTGCCCCTTGCCTCGCCCTCCACGGCTCGCGCGAGGACGTTTTCCTCGCCGGAGGAACAGATTACGACGGCGACGCCGGCGGCTGTCGCGAGCTTTGCGCCCTTGACCTTCGTCGCCATGCCGCCCGTGCCGTTTGCGCTGCCCGCGCCCCCGGCTATGGCCTCAAGCTCCGGCGTTATGCGCTCGACCTTGTCGATGTGCTCGGCCTTGGGGTCGGTTTTGGGGTCGGCGGTGTAAAGCCCGTCGGTGTCCGTGAGCAGGAGGAGCAAATCCGCATGCACCATGGCGGCGACCTGGGCGGAGAGGGTGTCGTTGTCGCCGAGCTTCAGCTCCGCGATTGAGACGGTGTCGTTTTCGTTGATTATGGGGACGGCCCCGCGTGAGAGCAGGACCTCGAGTGCGCTCCAGGCGTTGGTGTAGCGCCGCCTGTCGCGAAAGTCGTCGCGCGTCAGCAGAAGCTGGGCGGCGACGATGCCTTGCTCCGCGAGTGCGCGGGAATATTCCTCCATGAGCAGCACCTGCCCGACGGCGGCGGCCGCCTGCTTTGCGGGGACTGTCGTGGGGCGCTCGTGCCAGCCGAGGCTCGCGTAGCCGGCGGCTATTGCGCCGGAGGTGACTAAAATCACCTGATGCCCCGCCCCGTGCAGGCAGGCGAGCTGCGCAGTCAATGCCCGCAGGCGCGCGGTGTCCAGCCTGCCGGATTTCTCCGTCAGCGAGCTTGTGCCGACTTTAACGACAAGGGTCTTTTTTCCGCCCATGACGCCCTCCCAAAACGATGTAAATATATGCTTCCGTTATAGCGCAGTATAGCACAGCCGAAAAGATTAGCCAAGGCAAAAGATGTAAACAAAGCCCCCGCGCCCACCTCATTAAAAAAACTTCCCGGGGGCTTTCGCCCTCGGGAAGGAGTGTTTATTTGTCGTTGCGCTTCTTGGGCGCGGTCAGGACGAGCAGCACAAGGCCGCAGAGGCTGACGGAGAAAACAAGCCAAAGCACCGTTATGTCGGAGCCGTCGCCCGTCTTGGGCGAGTCGTCGAGCGGCACGTCGTCGGGGACGATAATCTCCTCGTCGGGGGTGATGATTTCCTCGGGCGCGGGCGCTTCGGGGACGGGCTCGGGAATTATAATCTCCTCGGGGCGAAATACCGGCGG
>JAVVTL010000082.1:0-6259 GCA_036653715.1 Oscillospiraceae bacterium | reverse complement strand
TCGGGGACTTTGATTATCCAGCTTGCCGCGCCTTCGGGGGCGTAGGTCATTATGGGGACGCAGCGGTTAGCGGCGTCGCCAAGGGTGATGAAGGGGGCGAGCGCGTCCCTGTCTATGCCGGACTGCCAGGCGCTGTCCGCCCAGCAGCAGACGCGGTCAAAGACCTTGAAAAACAGCTCCGGGTCCTGCCCGGTCTTGGCGGAGAGCGAGTTGTGCAGCGAGACGGAGTCGAGCACGACGGAGAGCACAGCGTCGCCGCCGGAGAGGGCGTTTGAAACGCTGAGGGCAAAGCCGGAGACGCCGGTCAGCGGCGTGGGCGTAAAGCTCATTTTTTGGGAATAGAGGAGCGTCTCGTCCGTGTTGGGGTGCTCGAGGTATTTGAGGAGAATCTCGTCAAAGCCCATGTCGATAAGCTCCTGCGCCAGCTCCGCGACATAGTTGCGTACGTCGGCGCTGTAGGGGTCGAGCCAAAAGTGCCCGTCCGCATCGGTGTAGACGCCGCCGAAGGGGTTTTGCAGGGCGAGGGAGGAGTTGCGCGAGGCGAGCATGTCATCCATGCAGCAGCTTATCTGCGCGACGAGGTAGACGCCCTCGCCTTTAAGTGCGGTGACGGCGGGGCCGAGGTCGGTGGTGCCGGAGAGGCCGAAGCCGCGCGCGGTGGCAAGGGCGGAGGCATAGGCGAGCTGCCCGCTCTCGGGGCGCATCTCAAGCACGAGGGCGTTTGCGCCATAGGTCGCCATGAGCGCCTTGTGGCGGGCAATGCCCTCCTCCGTGACAGAGGCGGCGGGGACGAAAATCGCTTTCAGCGCGGCGACGTCCTCGCCTGCGGTGGCGCGAACCTCGCTGTAATCAGGCTCGTCGATGACAAGCTCGGCGTTCACGTCCTCAAAATCCAGCGCGTTGCCGCCGTCGTCCACGGGCGCGGGGGTTTGAAGAATCGGCAGCTCAAGGGAAATGCCGTTCTGCCCGTAGACAATATACTTTTGGAAGGAATAGAACATCGTCACCGCGGCGACGATGACGACAGCCACGGCGAAAAGCACAAGAGTCAGAAGATTCCGTTTCCTGTGCCTGCCGCTATAAACTTCCTTTGAATGAAAAGCCATATTGCCTCCGCGAGCTGCTTATTTATTCTCGATTTCCATTATCTTCGCGACGCGCCGCGCGTGGCGGCCGCCCTCGAAGGGGGTGTTCAGAAAGAGGTCAACGATTTTGAGGGCGAGGCCGGGTCCCGTGACGCGCTCGCCGAGGGCGACGATATTCGCGTCGTTGTGGCGTCGGCACATCTCGGCGGAGAAGCAGTCGCCGCAGACGGCGGCGCGGACGCCGTGAACCTTGTTTGCGGCAAGTGAGATTCCGATGCCGGTGCCGCAGACGAGTATGCCCTTTTCGTATTCGCCGGAGGCGACGGCTCTGCCGACCGCCTCGCCGTAGTCGGGGTAGTCGCAGCTCTCCTCGCTGTAGGTGCCGAAGTCCTTATACGCCATGCCAAGCTCATCAAGATGCGCCATGATGGTGCGCTTCAGGGAAAAACCGCCGTGGTCCGAACCGATTGCAATCATGTTTCTGCCTCCTAAAAATTAGATACTGACAAATTCGGGTTTGTGGTTGTGGTATGCGGCGACGTAGCGGAAGCCGTTTTCACGCAGCAGCGCATAGCCCTCGGCAATGCCGAAGCCGGAGGCGCAGGGTCTGTGGCCGTCGCTGCCGACGGTGATTATCTCGCCGCCCAGCTCGCGGTAGCGGCGGAGGATGGGGACGGAGGGGAAGGTCTCCAAAAGCGCGTCGGGTCTGCCGCCGGCGATTATGTCGGCACAGTTCAGCTCAAGTCCGCGCCCGTTTTCGATAAGTATGCGGAGGATTTTGTCGATTTTGTCGCCGTTGCGCTCCATGGTGACGGCGGCGTTCATGCCCTGCTTGGACATATATCGGCGGCAGTAGCCAAGGTGCGCCAGCGCGTCAAAGCAGGGGATGGCGGCAAGCTCGATAAGCTCGTCAAGGTAGAGGTCATAGAGCCTGTGGCATTGTTCCTCGCTGCGATAGCGGATTTCGTAAAAATCCTCCCTGTCGCGGAGGTTATGGAGCGAGCCGAGGATGAAGTCGTAGTCCGGCATGTTGTAGACGGCAAGGGCGCGCTCGGGCGCATGGTTTGCCTCGCCAAGCTCGAGGCCAAGGCAGATGCGCAGACCGGAGGGCGCACTTTCGAGCGCCTCGCGGTATTGCCGCGCCTGCTCGTCGGGGACTTTATAGGAGTCGGGCCCGAACTGCATTGTTTCGGGTATGTCAAAATCACTGTGGTCTGTAAAGCAGATGCAGGTCATGCCGCGCGAGTGGGCGGCAAGCGCCATGTCGGACATGGTGTTGTGCGCGTCGGGCGAGCAGCTGCTGTGAAGGTGGTAATCCGCGAGAAACATTAATTTACACTTCCGTTTTTAAGAATATGCTAAAACGGCCACGAGGGCAGCCATTTCAGGAGATAGGTTGAGTATCCCCCCGGTATGCGCAGACCGGAAAGGACGGGGTAAAACATGACGAAAAGCAGGAGCGAGAGGGCAGTAAAGACCTCCATCCCGCGTTTCCAGTGGTAATAGTCCCGTTCTCTCGTCTCGTTCCAGATGTAGCAGAGCGCCATGGCGAGAAACAGCGCGGAGGGGAAATAGTGGTATTCGAAGGTGAGGCGCGTGATGAAGACCCAGGGCAGGAGCTGCGCCAAAAAGCCGATGAGGATAAACATTGCCCTCCCGTCGCGCTTTTTGAAGGCGAGAATGCCCGTGCCTATCATGGCGAAAAGGCCGCTCCAGCAGAGCAGGGGATTGAGGAAGGCACCGATGGCGGAGCGGGTGCCGTCCGGGAAATACTCGAGGTAATAGAGGATGGGACGCCCGTCCACTATCCACTGGAACCAGCGGGAGGAATAGGGGTGCGTCGCCACAAGACCCGAGTGGTAGTTGAACATATACGTCTGATTTTTCCAAACGATGTCGGCATAGTCCTTGGAGAAAAGCATGGACAGCCCGCTCATGCCCTTTGCCTCGCCGTAGGGGATGTAGCTGAGGTAGTAGATGGCGCAGGGCAGGACGACAAAGCAGCCGAGGCAGAGAATGACGTTCCCCGCTAACTTGGGCCAAAACTCCTCCTCGCCGCGTCGGGAAATCCAATGGAGCAGCCAAATGGCGGCAAGGCCGCCGCCGGCGTAGATGCAGGTCCATTTGCTCGCCGCGCCTATGCCGAAGAACAGGCCGGAGAGAATGAGGTTGCGCGTCTTCCCGCCCGAGACCCAAAGCCACATGAAAAGGTACATGAGCAGGATGAAAAACACTGCATAGGTGTCGATGGTGGCGATGCGGGTTTGGACGAAATGCATGAAATCAAAGGCAAATACGAGGGTGCCGCAGACGGCGACAGAAGTGCTGTCAAACATGCGCTTCAGGAAAATATAGAGCGCGGGCAGCATGAGGACGCCGAAAAGCGTGCCCATGAGCCGCCAGCCGAAGGGATTCATCCCGCAAAGCCGAATGCCGAGCGAGAGGATAAGCTTGCCGAGCGGCGGATGGGAAATCTCGTAGGGGTAGACGCCCTCGATGTTTTCATAGGCGGTGCGGGCGTGATATATCTCGTCAAAATAGGTGCTGTTCATGAAGGACGAGGCCACGGGGGCAAGCTCCTGCTCGTCAAGGAGCGTGGCGCTGCCGTCGGGGCAGGTCATGGAGTCGGCGTCAAGGCGCTCACCCTGCGCGTCGTAGAGGGCAAGCTCGCCGAGCCTCAGCTCCGAGTCGGAGATGAGACGGATATATCGCGCGGAAATGACGGCGTTTTCCTTGTATTCGGCGGTTTTCCACTTGAAAAGGTCGGAATATTTTTGTTCCATGACGGCGACGTCGCGGTAATTCACGCCGTCCTCGGAATATTGCAGGTAGTAGCTGCCGGTGTTCAGGCCGCAGTAGTAGTCAACTCGGCTTATCTCGGTCGTCTCGGCAAGCTCGATATCGGCATAGGCGCCGTTTTCGGAAAAGACACAAAAGCTCTCCGGCGCGGAGCGGTCGCCAAGGAAGGTGAAGGCCACGGCGGCATAGAGAAGCGTAATGAGCGCCATAAGACGCAAATCGCGCGCGCTTATCGAGCCGTGCTTTGAGGCAAAGGAAAAACGCGGACGCGGAGCGGGGGCGGCCTGCGCATCGGCGGGCGGCTCCTGCGCTGTAAGCCCGTCCTCGGGCGGAGCATCGGGCAGACGCTCGCTTCGGAGCAGCGGCATCCAGCCGTAGGCGGTGTAGAAGACATAGGCAATCGCCATTAGCGGCAGGATATATGTCAGGTATTCCAAGCCATCGCCTCCACTTCAAAAATCGCCTGAATTGCAGCTGAAACTCATATATTATACTATCTTTTTTACGGCATGTCCATACATGCGGGGGCATGATTAATTCGCTTGACATAATGCCTAAACGTGGTGTAGAATATCATGATAATATTGTGGGAGTGACGGGGAAGCTTCCTTGATATTCAGTTTTTCCGACGGCTGCCGTTTTATGGGCCGTTTTATCTCATTATCTAACACAAACTAACAGAAAAGGAGGAATACACAGACATTATGATATGGACATATATAGGCGTCGCAGTCGGCTTGATTGTGATGCTTGTCATAGGATTTTTCATCGGCGCCGCATATCGCAAAAAAGTCGCGGAGCGCGAAATATCCAGTGCAGAGGATGAAGCCAAGCGCATCATCAACGAATCCATCAAATCCGCCGAGTCCAAAAAGCGCGAGGCGCTGGTCGAGGCCAAGGAAGAAATCCACAAAAACCGTGCGGAATACGAGCGCGAGGTTCGCGAGCGCCGCGCGGAATTCCAAAAACAAGAGCGCAGACTCCAGCAGAAGGAAGAAAACCTCGACCGCAAGACAGACGCCATCGAAAAAAAGACAGACCTTTTAAGCCAAAAAATGGCAGAGGCCGAGGCGCACGAGGAAGAAATAAAGCTCATCAAAAAGAGCCATTTAGACATGCTCGAAAAAATCTCCGGCTACACCACCGAGGAGGCCAAGGCCTACCTCATCGCGAATGTGCAGTCCGAGGTTACCCACGAAATGGCCGCGAAGGTGCGCGAGATTGAGGCCCAGTGCAAGGACGAGGCCGACGATCGGGCGAGAGAGATAATCGCCACCGCCATCCAGCGCTGCGCCGCAGACCACGCCAGCGAGATAACCGTATCCGTCGTACCACTCCCCAACGACGAGATGAAGGGCCGCATCATAGGACGTGAGGGACGCAACATTCGTTCCATCGAAACCCTCACCGGCTGCGATCTCATTATAGACGACACGCCGGAGGCAATAACCCTCTCGAGCTTTGACCCCGTCCGCCGCGAGGTGGCGAGGCTCGCCCTCGAGAAACTCATTCAGGATGGGCGCATCCACCCCGCGCGCATCGAGGAAATGGTCGCCAAGGCTCAAAAAGAAGTCGCCGCCACCATCAAGGCGGAGGGCGAGCGCGCCGCCTTCGAAACAAACGTCAACGGCCTGAACCCCGAGATAATCAAGCTCCTTGGCCGCATGAAATACCGCACGAGCTACGGCCAAAACGTCCTGAATCACTCGGTTGAGGTCTCCCATATCTCCGGGCTTATCGCCTCCGAGATGGGGGTGGACGTTCAAACCGCCAAGCGCGCCGGTCTGCTGCATGACCTTGGCAAGGCAATCGACCACGAGGTCGAGGGCAGCCACGTCACCATCGGCGTAGACCTTGCCAGAAAATACAAAGAAAGCCCCGACGTCATCCACGCCATAGAGGCGCACCATGGCGACGTGGAGCCGCATACCGTCGTTGCCTGCATAGTTCAGGCGGCGGACGCCATCTCCGCCTCCCGCCCCGGCGCAAGGCGCGAGAACATCGAAAACTATGTCAAGCGTCTCGAAAAGCTTGAGGAGCTCTCCAAGAGCTTCCCCGGCGTCGCCGGTTGCTACGCCATTCAGGCGGGACGCGAAATTCGCATCATGGTCAAGCCCGACGAGGTCGACGAGGACCAAATGGTGCTGCTTGCCCGCGAAATCGCGAAGAAGATTGAAGACGAGCTGACCTACCCCGGTCAGATAAAGGTCCACATCCTCCGCGAAACCAAAGCGGTCGAATACGCAAAATAAAAAACCCAAAGGTGCGGTCGCAATTCTGCGACCGCACCTTATTTTTATGCTTTTTGTCTTTTTGCGGGCTTATTTAACACCCATCCAGCCGGAGATGACCATGCGTTGGACTTCGCTGGTGCC
>JAVVTL010000081.1:0-6269 GCA_036653715.1 Oscillospiraceae bacterium | reverse complement strand
AGCGAGGGGAGCGGGAGCTACGGACGGAATTCTGAACGGCTTGCCCGACATATCCGAATACATTATGACGGGGGCGAAATATGCGCTGCCGCTTTTGGCGCTGTGGGTGCTGCTGCGCTGTGTGCGCTCCATGCTCAGGGAGAAAAACGAGCCGGAAACCTGGGCATATTTCGTCTCGAAAGACGGCGAAAAATCGCCCATCTGCCATTGGGAGAGCATCATAGGCCGTGCGCCCTCGGCGGACGTGGTGGTGGACAATCAGGCGGTTTCCCGCGTTCATGCCTCGCTGATACGCGACGACGTCGGCGGCTGGAGCCTCTCGGACATCCGCTCCAAGGGCGGCACCTATGTGAACGGCGAGGAAATAGGCAGGGACGAGCCGATTGACGACGGCGACGAGCTGTCCTTTGCCAACGCGGAATACACCTTCCGCGACGCGGGCGAGCGGGAGCTTGCCGCGATGCAGCGGCTCCGCACGCCGCCGGGGCGCTTTGTCGGCCCGGGCGTGACGCTGCTCATACTCACGCTGTTTCAGGCGTTTTTGACTCTCGAATTTACCGTCACCGCCGCGAAAGGTGACGTTATCGGCATAGTACTTGCGTTTTTCGCGCTTATCGTCGCGGAATGGTTCTGCTATCTCGTCACGCGCTCCATAAGGCGCACGGGCTTTGAGCCGGAGACGCTGGCGTTTTTCCTCAGCACACTCGGCGTTTCCGTCGTGGCGACGGGCACACCGGACGAAATGCTCAAGCAGACGCTGCTGCTGCTCATCGGCATATCTGCGTTTTTCCTCCTTGGCTGGATACTTCGCGATTTGGGCAGGGCAAAGACTCTGCGCTGGCTCGCGGCGGCGGGCGCGATAGGGCTTCTTGCGCTCAACCTCCTGACAAGTCAGGAAGTTTTCGGCGCGAAAAACTGGCTCTCCATCGCCGGCGTGTCGCTCCAGCCCTCGGAGCTTGTCAAGGTCGCCTATATCTTCACCGGCGCTGCCACGCTTGACAGACTTTTCGAGCGGCGAAACCTCTTTGGCTTCATCGTTTTCTCCGCAATCTGCGTCGTGGCACTGGCGCTGATGGGCGACTTCGGCGCGGCGGTCATATTCTTTGCCACCTTCCTTGTCATATCCTTCATGCGCTCGGGCAGCTTCGCAACGCTGTTTCTTGCCGTCTCCGGCGCGGGACTGGCGGGCTTTCTTGTGCTCTCCGTGAAGCCCTATATCGCCCAACGCTTTGCCTCCTGGGGACACGTTTGGGAGGACGTTTGGGGCGCGGGCTACCAGCAGACGCACACCATGGCGGCCGCCGCCTCGGGCGGACTTTTCGGTCAGGGCGCGGGCAACGGCTGGCTGAAGGACGTGGTCTTTGCCAACACCGACATGGTCTTCGGCATCCTCTGCGAGGAGCTGGGGCTTATAATCGCCGTCTGCGCCATCTTTGCCGTCATCGCGCTTGCGCTCTTTGCCGTGCGCAATGCGGCGCAGGGCCGCAGCACCTACTACGTCATCGCGGGCTGCGCGGCAGTCAGCATGCTCATGGTTCAGCTCGCGCTGAACGTGTTCGGCTCTCTCGATATTCTGCCCTTTACGGGCGTCACATTTCCCTTTGTCTCCAAGGGCGGCACCTCGCTTATATCCTGCTGGATGCTGCTCGCCTTTGTCAAGGCGACGGATACGCGAAGGGACGCAAGCTTCGTCGTGCGCCCCGCCGCGGGACACAGGGTCAGACCCGAGGAAGGAGACGAGGACGAATGAAAAAAGTCAAGCGCCGCGCCGTATCCGCTCTCGTCATAGCGCTGCTGCTCTGCGTCGGACTGTCCGCCTATCTCGTGCGCCTCGCCGACAACGGCGGGAAGTGGGCGGGCTATTTCTCCGGCACCGCGCCCGGCGGCGTGATAACGGACAGAAACGGCATAACCCTCTACAGCTCCGAGGGGGAAGGCCCCCGCTTTGCGGAGGATTGGTCAACGCGCGTCTCCTGCTACCACCTCGTTGGGGATGTTAACGGCAGCGTCGGCACGGGCGCACTGCGGCAGTTTTCCGATAAGCTCTCGGGCTATAATTTCATCACAGGCACATCAAAGGGCAAGACGGTGGAGCTGACGGTGGACTCAGCTCTGAATATCGCCGCCTATTCCGCCCTCGGCGGCAGAAACGGCGCCGTCATGGTCATGGACTATACGACGGGCGAGATACTCTGCATGGTCTCCACGCCCGCCGAGGACCCCGCGAACCCCTCCGCAAACCCTGCGGACGGCACCTACCTCAACAAATGCATAAGCGCGACCTATGTGCCCGGCTCCGTGTTCAAGCTCGTGACGCTCGCGGCGGCAATCGAAAATATCCCCGACCTCGCCGAGCGCAGCTTTTTCTGCGCGGGCAGCGCGGAGGTCGGCGGCTGGAAGCTGAACTGCACCGGCGCTCACGGGAACCAGCCCATCGAGAAGGCGCTCGCAAATTCCTGCAACTGCGCCTTCGGGGAGCTGTCCCTCGAGCTGGGCGCGGATAAAATCGCGGAATACGCCGAAAAATTCGGCCTCACCTCCGCCCACGGGCTGGACGGCATCGCCACCGCCGCCGGCAGCTTCAAAAAGGCGCCTGCGGACACCATCGACCTCGCGTGGTCGGGAATAGGGCAGTACGAGGACCTCGTCAGCCCCTATGCCATGCTGCGCTATGTCGCCGCTGTTGCAAACGGCGGCGAGCTTTGGGAGCCGACGCTGTTGGGTCACGGCTTTATGGCAAAGCCCACCAAAATGCTCGCCAAGGAAACGGCGGATAAAATTGCCGCCATGATGGACTACAACGTAAAATCCGCCTACGGCGAATGGACCTTCCCCGGCCTTCCGATTTGCGCCAAGACCGGCACGGCGGAGCTGGGCGACGGCACGAGCCATTCGTGGTTCACGGGCTTCCTGAAGGACGAGGCGCACCCCTATGCCTTTGTTGTCATGATAGAGCACGGCGGCGTCGGTCTGAAAAACGCCGGAAGCGTGGCGAATACGGTTTTGCAGGCGGCGGTAAAATAGCAAGACGCCCCGCAGCCAAATGAAAAGGAATCGCAATGATAGACATATCGGTACAAAACTTAAAAAAATCCTTTGAGGTCGGCAGTCAGGTCCTGAACGGCCTCAGCTTCGACGTGAACGCGGGCGAGCATATCGGCATTCTCGGCCCCAACGGCTGCGGCAAGACCACGCTTTTCCGCATCCTCGTGGGCGAGACAGGCAGCGACGAGGGCGGCATCGCCATCCCGCACGGCAGGCGCATCGGGCTTATCTCACAGATACCCCATTATCCCGAGGGCTGGACGACCGAGGACGTGCTGCTGGACGCGCACCGCCGCCTGCGCGACATGCAGGCGCGTATGGACGAGCTTGCCGTCCTCATGGAGCGCGACTCCTCACCCGGGCTGCTTGCGGAATATGACCGCGTATCCGAGAGCTTTCGCAGGCTCGGCGGCTACGACATGGACGTGGAGCGAAACCGCGTGGCAAACGGCCTCGAAATCCCCGCCTCCATGCGGGAGCGGGAATTTGACCTGCTCTCCGGCGGCGAGAAGACCCGCGTGAACTT
Organism: Oscillospiraceae bacterium; assembly: GCA_036653715.1. Lineage (GTDB taxonomy): Bacteria > Bacillota > Clostridia > Oscillospirales > Oscillospiraceae > Scatomorpha. The sequence goes on along the minus strand of JAVVTL010000081.1, from coordinate 2,698 downwards.
GGCAAGGCTGATACTTGAGGACACCGATATTCTCCTGCTGGACGAGCCGACAAACCACCTCGACCTGCGCGCCACCGAGTGGCTGGAGGAATATATCCTGCGCTTCAAGGGCACGGTGCTCGCGATAAGCCATGACCGCTATTTCCTTGACGTCGTCGCAAAGCGCTGCATCGAGATTAAGGACGGCGTCGCGGAGCTTTATTCGGGTAACTACAGCTTCTATGTCGTCGAGCGCCAGCGCCGCTTTGACGAGCAGCTCAAGAAATACGAGAAGGACAAAGCAAAGGCGGAGCAGCTTGAGATAGCCGCCGCGCGCCTGCACCTTTGGGGCTTCATGGGAAACGACGCGCTGCACAAACGCGCGTTTTCAATGGAAAAGCGCATTGAGCGCCTGAACCGCACGGAAAAACCCATAGAGGCGAGGAAGCTCCATGCCGCCTTCAAGTCGCGCGAGTTCTCCGGCGACGAAGTGCTCGTAACGCAAGGGCTTTCCATGAGCTTTGGCGAGAAAACGCTGTTTTCCGACCTCGACCTCGTGATGGAGGGCGGCGAGCGCATCGCCCTGATAGGCGACAACGGCACGGGCAAATCCACGCTCATAAAGCTCGTCATGGGCGAGGAGACGCCGGACGCCGGCTGGCTGCGGCGCGGCCCCTCCGTCAGAGCCGCGTATCTGCCGCAGATAATCCGATTTTCCGACGATAGCCGCTCGGCTATCGACACCCTCATATACGACTGCCGCTGCTCCCCGCAGGAGGCGAGGGACAGCCTCGGCGCCTTCGGCTTTTCCGGCGAGGACGCGCTCAAGACCGTCGGCACCATGTCCGGCGGAGAGATGAGCCGACTGCGGCTCTGTATGCTCATGCGCGGCGACATTAACCTCCTCATCCTTGACGAGCCGACAAACCATCTCGATATCGCGAGCCGCGAATGGATGGAGGACGCGATTGAAAATTACTCCGAGGCGCTGCTGTTTGTCTCCCATGACCGATATTTCATCGAAAAATTTGCCACAAGAATATGGGAGCTGCGCGACGGCGGCGTGACGGATTTTCGCGGCGGCTTTGCCGCCTACCGCGAGTACCGCGCCCGCATGGATTCGCTCGAGCAGGCCCGACGTGCCGCCGTGCCGAAGGAGAAAAAGGACACGCGCAAAAGAGGGACGTCGGACGACGAAAAGCGACGCCGCGCCCTTGAGCGCGACATCGAAAAAACCGAGGCGCGCCTCACCGAGCTGGACGCGCTCTCCGAGAGCTTTGCCGCCGATTACGAGAAGCTGTTGGAGCTTGACGCGGAACGCAAAACGCAAAACGCCCTGCTTGACGGGCTGTATGACGAATGGGGGCAATTTGATGTGGAATAAGCTCCGAATAATCGCCGCCGCCCTGCTCGCCGTCTTAGGCTTACTGTTCAGATTTGCCATAACCGGGCACGACTTCATCGGCTACGCCCTGCTTCTTGCCGCGGTGCTGGTGATTGCGTATAGCTTCCTCGGCAAAAAGGCGCGGATAATTCTGACTGTACTGCTCGCTGTCGGCATAATCGCCTTCGGCGCAATCGAGCTGCCGATAATCGCGGGGGCGCGCACGGACAAAAACACGGACTGCAAATACCTCGTCGTCCTTGGCGCGGGGCTGCACGGAGATGTGCCCTCCCTCTCGCTGACGGACAGGCTCGACGCCGCGCTCGACTACCTGAACGCACATCCCGAGACTATCGCCGTGGTCTCCGGCGGGCAAGGCCCGGGCGAGAACATGACCGAGGCGGAGGCAATGGGAATTTGGCTGGAGGCAAGGGGCATCGCGCCCGAGCGGATAATCTTGGAGCCGCGCGCCACCTCGACGGAGGAAAATCTGGCGTTTTCCTTCGACCTCATCCGCGCACGCGGCGACGAGCCGAGCGGGAACACTGCCATAGTCACGAGCGAATACCACCTCTACCGCGCAAAGCTGATGGCGGAGCGGCAGGGGGCAGCCGTCTTCGGCGTGGCGGGGCGCACGAGTATGCCGAGCCTTGCGCTGAACTACTTCATCCGCGAGGGCTTTGCCGTGGCCTACTATAAACTTTTGGGAGACTGAATATGGAAAAGGTAAACGTTTACGATTTTGACAAGACCATTCTGCCCTATGACAGCACGGAGGCGTTCTTCAAATTCTGTCTCCGCCGCCATCCGCGGATAGTGCGCAAGGCACTGCGCGCCGTGCCGCTTTTGCCGCTGTGGGCGCTGAAAATCAAGTCCAAGACCGAGATTAAGCAGGTGTTTTACGGCTTTCTCACGGCGCTTTCGGATGTGGATGCGGAGCTTGAGGAGTTTTGGCGCGAGAATCTGCCGAATATAAACGAGTGGTATCTTCAGCGCAGGCGGCCGGACGACATAGTCATCTCCGCCTCGCCGGACTTTCTGCTTCGCCCCGTGGCGGAGACGATGGGCTTTCGGCTCATAGCCTCGCGCGTCGGGAAATACACGGGCCTTGCCGAGGGCGCGAACAACGACGGCGCGGAGAAGGTGCGCAGGCTGAACGCCGAGTACCCCGGCACGGAAATCGAAAACTTCTACTCCGACTCCCTGCACGATTCCCCGCTCGCCCTCCTGTCCGAGCGGGCGTATCTCGTCAAGGACGACATGCTGCTTCCCTGGCCGAGCAAATAAAAAGGTCGGCGGATTTTCCGCCGACCTTGCAGCCTGTCAAAAAAGCAG
>JAVVTL010000080.1:0-6323 GCA_036653715.1 Oscillospiraceae bacterium | reverse complement strand
GGGCTGTCGCCCCCATTTTCAAACTTTTCCCCCGTGTTTAATCGGGTGAATACTGTTTTTTTGACAGTCTGCTGCGGCTGACCAACCGGTCAGCCGCATTTTAAAAGGAGCGATACAAATGCAGGACACCATAGCCGCCATCGCCACGGGGAACGTCGTCTCCGCCATCGGTATAATCCGTATCTCCGGTCCGCAGGCGCTCGAGCTTGTTGACAGGGCCTTTCGCCCCGCAGACGGCAGAGCCATGTCCGCCCACGCGGACAGAGCGCTCGTCTTCGGCTCACTCTCGGACGCCGACGGCGAGCTGCTCGACAGCTGCCTCTGCACCATAAGCCGCGCCCCGCGCTCCTACACCGGCGAGAACACCGCCGAGCTGCAATGCCACGGCTCCCCCACCGTCCTGCGCTGCGGACTTGAGGCGCTTTTTGCCCTCGGTGCCAGACAGGCCAAGGCCGGCGAATTTACCCGCCGCGCTTTTCTGAACGGACGCATGGACCTCACCCAGGCCGAGGCCGTCATCGACGTCATCGACGCGGATACTGCCCTCGCCGCAAAAAACGCCGCCTCCCAGCTCGGCGGCGCGATAACCAAGCGCACGGACGGCATATATTCCTCTTTGGTTGACATAATATCTCATTACCACGCGGTTTTGGATTATCCCGACGAGGATATTGAGCCCTTTGCGCTCCAAGGCTACGAGAAAACGCTTGAGGACGCCTGCAAGGAGCTGCGGCGGCTGCTCGCCACCTTTGAGCGCGGGCGCGTACTGCGCGAGGGGCTTGCCGCCGCCATCATCGGCAGGCCGAATGCGGGCAAATCCTCGCTCATGAACTCGCTCTTGGGCTTTGAGCGCGCGATAGTGACCGACCTGCCCGGCACGACGCGCGACACGATTGAGGAAAAAATCTGCCTCGGCGGCGTTGTCCTCCGCCTGACCGACACAGCCGGCCTGCGCAGCGCCGAGGGCGCCGTCGAGCGGCTCGGTGTGCGCAGGGCGCTTGCCGCCGCGCGTGACGCAAGGCTCGTCATAGCGGTGTTTGACGGCTCCTCCCCCCTCTCTGCCGAGGACGACGAGACGCTTGCCGTCGCCCGCCGCGCCGAAAAGGCCGTCGCCGTCATAAACAAAACCGATTTGCCCATAAGCCTTGACGCCGCGGCGCTGCCCGACTTCTTCTGCGCCGTCGTCCCTGTCTGCGCCGTCACCGGCGAGGGACTGGACGCGCTTGAGGCGGAGATTTCGCGGCTTTTCCCCTTTCCCTCCGCCCCGGCGGGGGAGATTATCACGAACGCCCGACAGGCGGACGCAGTCGCCCGCGCGCTCGAAGCGCTGCTGTCTGCGCTCGCGGCGATGCGCGGCGGCGTCACCCCCGATGCCGTCCTGACCGAGGCGGAGGAGGCCCTGCAGGCCCTCGCCGAGCTTTCCGGCCGCTCCGTCCGCGACGACGTCACCGACCGAATTTTCGCAAGGTTTTGCGTAGGAAAATAAGCCTCTTTCAAGAATATTTCCCCCCTCATTCATTGGCGCAATACGGCGTGCGGCTATTGCGGAATGTTTTGAAAATTGTTATACTCATGACAATGATGTTTTCAATTGGATTTGGCCGTCTTGCGGCCGGAGAGGAAATGCAATGACCGACGAAAACAAGCTCGCCCTTGATGTGGGGCAGTATGACGCCGAATTTCTCTGTGCCATTTACCGCAACGCGCTGAGCAGCATTTTTTGTTCCGTTGTCATCGTTGACCGAAAAGGAAGAATTATTTATTGTAACCCCTCCACCACAAAGCTCCTGTCTAAGTTAGGCATTGACATGGAGGAAATGCTCCGCCTTATATGGGAACAGATTGACCTTGTTCACGGCTCCGGCTTTTATCATATCGAGAGCGGCGGAGTCCATATCAACGCCAGCGTTTATCCCATGCTCGTCGATGATGAGCGAATGGGCAGCACTCTCGTGATTCACGAATCGCTGAGCGATCACTGCAAGCTGCCCGAGATGTACCACGCCATGAGCAAGCTCGAGAACATCAACACCTTTCTCGAATGCTCGCATGACGGCATTATGGTAGCTGACCGAGACGGCGTTATGATTAGAGTAAACTCCGCCTATGAACATATGCTCGGTCGGGCCAAGCAAAATCTTTTAGGCCGAAACGTGCGCGAAATGCTCGACGAGGGCCTCTATTCCGAGTCTGTCTCCCTAAAGGTTTTCGGCTCCAAAAGAACCGAAATGGTTGTCCTTAACGTGAGAAATCGGCAGCTCGCCGCAACAGGCACGCCGGTATTCGTAATGCCGGGCGAAATCAGCGCGGTCGTTGTCAATCTGCGCGACGTGACCGAGCTTAACGACAGCATCCGCGAGGCAAACCACCAGCGGCTCTTGGCAGAGGGCTACATAAAAGAACTGCGCCATGCCAACGAACGCCATCAGGTATCCGAATTGGTTGCAATCAGCAAAGAGATGCAAAAGATTTTGGATATGGCCTATACCATCTCCGACGTCAGCTCCACCGTCCTGATTACCGGCGAATCCGGCACAGGCAAGGAGGTGCTGGCAAACCAAATTTGCCGCATCAGCTCGCGTCGGGACAGGCCCTTCATAAAAATCAATTGCGCCGCCATACCCTCAAGCCTGTTTGAGTCCGAGCTTTTCGGCTACGAGGACGGCGCCTTTACCGGCGCGAGAAAAAAAGGAAAAGCCGGCTTCTTTGAGCTTGCCAACAGCGGAACCCTCCTGCTGGACGAAATTTGCGAGCTGCCCATGTCCCTTCAGGCAAAGCTTCTCCGCACCTTGCAGGACGGCGAGGTCACTCGCATCGGCGGCTCCGAGTCAATTAAGGTCGACGTGCGCATCATAGCGGCAACCAATAAGGACATATGGAAGATGGCAAAGCAGGGCAGCTTCCGTCAGGACCTCTTTTACCGACTGAACGTAGTCAACATCTGGATTCCCCCCTTGCGCGAACGCCGCGACGACATTGTCCCCTTGGCGCTTCACCTCTTGGAGCGCTGCAACAAAAAATACAAAAAGCAAAAAACCCTCTCCCCTCAGCTTGCCAAGCTGCTGCGCACTCTCGAATGGCCGGGAAATGCCCGCGAGCTTGGAAATGCCATCGAAAACATGGTCGTGCTGACTCAGGAGGACGTGCTGACCACCGATTCCCTCCCCGAGCATTACCGCAACGGCGACGTTGACGCGGAGCAGGTGACGGTCAAGGGAATCCTCCCGCTCAAAGAGGCTGTTCGCCTTGCGGAGCAGCAGGTTATCCGCAATGCCATGCAGCGATATTCCACCGCCGCCGAGATTGCCTCCGCGCTCGGCGTTGACAGAACTACCATATCGAGAAAGTTGGAGAAGTTCTGCACGGAAGACGCAAATCTGCACACCGGCGAAAACCCTTGAGATACAAGCGAATTTCATAAACCGGAGCGCCCTCGGTGTGCAAAAATGCACATTACGTCGGCGCTCTTTATTTATGCCTTGTGCCGCCGCGTAATTTTGGGCAAAAGTATGTGAAAAAATGCACATTACGGGCGCAGCTGCACTCAGCCCCTCAAGCTTCCCGCGGCAAGCCCCGCGGGGGCTTCCGCCCCGCTTCCCTGTGCAGGTTTGCACGCGAAATATATGCAAAAATGCATATATTGAGAAAATTTTGTCATTCGTCTTTTTTATTAGGATATTGGCATGCTACTTGCAATAATAATAGGGTAAGAGGCCCGCAAAAGCATGTGAGCTTAAATGAATTGAAAGGATGAACAGACATGACAGAATCAGTAAAGCACATGGACGAAATCATCAGCAAATACATAAGGCCGGCAACCTTTCCGGTAGCAATCAAGTTCTTTAAGGAGGGCGAGGCTCTGCCCCCAAAGACAAAGCTGCCCTCCCGCGATTTCGGTCATCCCATCGCTGTTTGTCAGGGCGTCACCTTGGCGCGTCGCTTTGGCTGGGCTGTTGCCTTTTATAAGGAGGATGTCGCCTGTGCCGTAAGTCAGGTAATCCTCGGCTACACCGACGAGCCTGATTTCATCAAGGACGGCAGTCTGTGCAAGCCTCTCTATACCCAAAACGACGAGGCCGCCATTCGCACTCAGGCGAGCACTCCCAAAATGCCCAAGGCCGACACGCATTGCATCGTGGTCTGCCCTCTTGACAAATGCGACTTTGAGCCGGACATAGTCCTCTGCTATGGCAACGCCGCGCAAATTGTCCGCATGGTTCAGGGCTCGCTGTATTATGACGGCGGCTATGTGGAATCCCGCTTCTCCGGGCGCGGCGCATGCGGCAGCGAAATTACCGTTCCCTATACGCAGGACCGCTGCAATGTCATAATCCCCGGCGGCGGTGAGCGCGTGTTTGCTCTCGCGGCGGACGACGAGCTTGCCTTTGCCGTGCCCAAGTCCAAGCTGCAATCCGTGGCGGACGGCATTGCCGCCATTCACAAGGGCGGCGTGGCGCGTATGCCGACCCCCTTCTCCGGCCTCACAAACAGGCCCACCTTCCCGCCCTACTATTCCGCGCTCGGCGAATACTGCGGCCTAAAATAAAAGCCCCGCGCATTCAGCAGACGCATAACAGATTATTTTGTATAGGAGAGGTGATTATCCATGGCATTCCCGAAATTTATTACCGCAGAAGAGGCCGTGATGCACGTCAAGGACGGCGACAGCGTGGGCTTCGTCGGCTTCATGGGTGTCGGACATCCCGAGGAGCTTAGCTATAATTTGGAGAAGCGCTTCCTTGAGACAGGCTCACCCAAGAATCTTACCGCTATTTGGAACGCCAGCCAGAGCAACGGCAAGGACCAGGTCGGCTGCGACAGGCTCGCCCACCCCGGGCTTGTAAAGAGAGTTATCGCGAGCCACACCGGCCTGCAGCACACCATGGCAGAGATGGCGTCCCGCAACGAGGTTGAGGTATTTAACTTCCCCTTGGGCGTCATGATTCATCTCGCCCGTGCCCGCGCGGGGCAAAAGCCCTGCATCATCACGCCCGTCGGCCTCGGCACCTTTGCCGACCCGCGCGAGGAGGGCGGCAAAATGAATCAGGCCGCCATTGACAGCGGACTTGACCTCGTCTCCGTTACCGAGGTCGGCGGCAAGGAATATCTTCAGTACAACACCTTTGATTACAATGTCGTGATGCTCCGCGGCACGACCGCCGACGAGCACGGCAACATCACCATGGAGAAGGAGGCGCTCCTGCTCGAGGTTGCCTCCATGGCCTTTGCCGCCAAGGCCTCCGGCGGTATTGTCATCGCGCAGGTCGAGCGCGTGGTCAAGGCCGGCACTCTCGACCCCCGTATGGTCAGGCTGCCCGGTGCCGCCGTGGACTTCATCGTCAAATGCACGGATGTGGAAAAATTCCATCGGCAGACCTACTCCTATGTCTATGAGCCGGCTTTCTCCGGCGAGTGCAAGATACCTCTTGATGGAATAAAGCCCGCGCCTCTTGACGAGCGGAAAATAATCGCACGTCGGGCCGCGCTCGAATTAAAGCAGGGCGCTCTGCTCAACCTTGGCATCGGCATCCCGGCGCTCGTGAGCGCTGTCGCCACGGAGGAAAAGCTGTCGGACGCCCTCATGTTCACGGTCGAGCCCGGCATTTACGGCGGAGTGCCCGCCTCCGGGCAGGACTTCGGCTGCACCTATAACGCCGAGGCGGCAATCGACCAGAGCTTCCAATTCGATTTTTACGACGGTGGCGGAATTGACCTCTCCGTGCTCGGAATGGCGGAGCTGGACGGCTCGGGCAACGTGAATACCACCAAGTTCGGCCCCCGCATCGTCGGGCCGGGAGGCTTCGTGGATATCGCCCAAAACACAAAAACCGTCGTGTTCACAGGCACGCTCACAACCGGCGGGCTGAAAATACATACAGGCGACGGCAAGCTCACCGTCCTAAACGAAGGCAAATTCAAAAAGCTCACCGAGGCCGTCGAGCAAAAGACCTTCTCGGGAGAGCAGGCGAGAAAAACCGGTCAAAAGGTCCTCTATGTCACCGAGCGCGCAGTCTTTGAAATGCTCCCGCAGGGTCTGACCCTCACGGAGATAGCACCCGGCATCGACCTGCAAACCCAGGTGTTGGACCTCATCAGCTTCAAGCCGCTGATTGCCGCCGACCTCAAGCTCATGGACGAGCGGATATTCCGCGACGCCCCCATGGGTATCTACGACGAGGTCATGGCGCGCTGACACTTTAAACGCAATCCTCCCGGCTGTCAAAAATCAGTCGGGAGGCGGTCTTATTCATTTTTGAAATTACTTATTGAAAGGGACGAAAAGAATGTTTAAGCTTAATGAGGAACATCGGGAGCTGCAGGCG
>JAVVTL010000079.1:0-6471 GCA_036653715.1 Oscillospiraceae bacterium | reverse complement strand
CCGAAAGGGCAGCTTTTTTTGCGCTTGACAATAGTCCGAAAGGGGACTATACTCCCTTGGTGCTATTTTTTGCGCAGATACGGATGATTTTGGAGGTTCCCATGGACGATGCTATCCGCAGGCAGCTTGTGGCTGTAAATTCCGCCGTGAACAGGACGAATGAGCTTTACGGCCGCTGGGCGAGGCGGCACAGGCTGAACTACAACTCGCTCATGATACTCTATTATCTTCAGAACACCGAGAGCTGCACACAGAAGCAGCTCTGCGACTCGCTGCTCATGCCCAAGCAGACGGTGAATTCCATCTGCAAGGAGCTTGAGTCCGGCGGCTATCTGAGCCTATCCGCCGCCGCAGACAGGCGCGAGCGGACGCTGCGCTTCACCCCCGCCGGGCACGACTATGCCGACGCGCTGCTTTGCGGCCTACAGGCGGCGGAGGAACAAACCATGCTGAAAATGGGGCCGGAGCTTTGCTCCGCGCTCATAGAGAGCAACGAACGCTTTTGTGCAATATTTGAATCCGAGGTGGAAAATGAACAGCCCATTAGATAAACAATATACCTTCCCCACGCTTATCCTCTTTTCGCTGCCCAACATTATAATGATGATTTTTCTCTCCCTCTACACCATTGTGGACGGAATTTTTGTGTCGCGCTTTGTGGGGACAACCGCGCTCTCGGCGGTCAACATGGTCTATCCGCTCGTCTGCATCGAGATGGCTGTCGGCATCATGCTCGCCACCGGCGGCAGCGCCGTCATAGCCAAAAAGCTCGGCGAGCGCAGAGACGACGAGGCTCGCGGGGATTTTTCGCTGCTCGTCCTCATCAGCGCCCTCGTCGGCGTCGTGATGGCGGTGCTCGGGCTTTTGTTTTTGGACGAAATAGTCCTTGCCCTCGGCTCAAGCGAGGACCAGTTTGAGCTGTGCCGCTCTTACGGCGGCATAATTTTGGCGTTCTCGCCCTGCTTCTTTCTGCAAACCGCATTTCAGACCTTTTTTGTTACCGCGGGCAGACCCGTGCTCGGGCTTTTCACCACTGTCGCCGCAGGCATCGCGAACATCGTGCTCGACTATCTTTTCATAGCGGTCTTCGATATGGGCATAGCCGGTGCCGCCCTCGCCACGGGTATCGGCTACTGCATCCCCGCTGTCGCCGGGCTTCTCTTTTTCGCGCTCGCCCGCAAAAACAGCCTGCATTTCGTGAGGCCCTCCGCCGACGGCAAAATGCTCCTTGCCGCCTGCGCCAACGGCTCCTCCGAGATGGTGACGAACCTCGCGAACGCCGTGACGACCTTCCTTTTCAATATCGTTTTCATGAGGTTTTACGGCGAGGACGGCGTCGCCGCCATCACCATCGTCCTCTATTTCCAGTTTGTGTTCACCGCAATACACTTCGGCTACGCCATGGGCATCGCGCCGATTGTGAGCTATAAATACGGCGCGGGTGACGTTCCGCAGCTCAAAAAGGTGTTCAATTGCAGCCTCGTTTTTCTGAGCGTCGCCTCCGTCGCCTCGTTTGCGCTGTCCCTGCTTGTCCTTGAGCCGGCACTGACGATTTTCACCGACCCCGCGGCAAATGTCTTCGCGCTCACCATGGAGGGCTTCCCTATTTTTGCCGTAGGCTTCCTTTTTATGGGCGTCAGCATCTTTGCCTCCGCCCTGTTCACTGCCTTCTCGGACGGAAAAGTCTCGGCAATCATTTCCTTCGCCCGAACCTTTGTTTTTCTCGTCGGTGCCGTGCTGCTCCTGCCCTTAATTCTTGACAAGAGCGGCGTTTGGCTCGCCGTACCGGTCGCGGAGGCGCTCGGTGCCGTCGTCTCCGTCGCCTATTTAATCGCCAAAAAGCGGAAATACAACTACTGAGCCTTGAACCGCAGCCGTTTTTACACTTTATTCACTATTGCTTGCAGTTAAGGTTTATAATATAGTATACGAATGTACAAAATCTCCCTTCGGAGGTCTATCAATGAATAAAAAAGCACTTGTTATCGAGGATGACGGCAATATCGCCGAGCTGTTGCGTCTCTATCTTGAGAAGGACGGCTTCGATGTGACCCTTGCGGCGGACGGCGGCAAGGGGCTTCAGGCCGCCTCGGACACTACCCCCGACATAATCCTTTTGGATATAATGCTGCCCGTTATGGACGGCTGGCAGGTCTGCCGCGAAATTCGCCGCGACTCCAAGGTTCCCATCATCATGCTCACCGCCAAGGGCGAGACGCCCGACAAAATCACCGGCCTCGAGATGGGCGCGGACGATTACGTCACCAAGCCCTTTGAGGTCCGCGAGCTGCTGGCGCGGGTCCACGCCGTTCTGCGTCGGGCCGAGGGCTGCGAGACCCCCGACACCCGCCGTCTCGCCTTTGACAAGCTCGTCATAAACCTCGACTCCTATGAGCTTGTGGTGGACGGCAAAAAAGTCGACACGCCCCCCAAGGAGATGGAGCTGCTCTATCACCTTGCCGCCTCGCCCAACCGCGTCTATACCCGCAATCAGCTGCTTGACGAGGTTTGGGGCTTTGACTACTTCGGCGACTCCCGCACCGTGGACGTACATATCAAGCGTCTGCGCGAGAAGCTCGAAAACGTCTCCGAGCAATGGTCCCTAAAAACAGTCTGGGGCGTCGGCTACAAATTCGAGCTTAACGCCTAAATCCCATAATCGGGGGGTAAAAGCCGTTTGAAAAGCATATACTTCAAAAACTTCATAGCGACTGCCGCAATGGTTCTGCTGAGCTTTCTGATGCTCGGCAGCGCTTTTGTGTTTATCGGGCGCAGCTATGTCATAAGCTCCCACCGCGACGGCATGGACCTCACCGCCAAGGAGGTCGTCCGAACCGCCTCCGCCACCGCGAGAGAGAGCAGCCTGAGCGACTGGGGCCTGCGCCGCACGACAAGCTCCATCGCCCTCTCCACCGGCAACCACATCTTCATCACCGACGATAACGGCGTCGTCGTCTCCTGCTCTGACATGGACGTCGCCTGCCCGCATATCGGCCGACGCATCGGGGCGGACGTCATGTATACCCTCCGCACCTTCGGCGTCATCAACACCAACACAGACCTCGGCGGCTTCTACAGCGGCAAATGGTACGTCGTGGCGCTCCCCATAATCTCTGAGGAAACCAAGGATACGCTGGGCTACGTCTTTGTCGGCTCCAACGGCTCCACCATAGTCAGCGCCTGGGAATCCTTCCTTTGGGTGTTCTTCGCCATGGTCGCCGCAGTCACGCTGCTGGCGCTCGTCATGTCGCTCATAACCTCAAAGCGCATGGCAAAGCCGCTCGACGAGATGGCCGCCGCCGCCCGCAAATTCGCCCACGGCGACTTCTCCGTCCGCGTCTCCGAGGACGACAGCGCCGACGAGCTTGCCGCGCTCACCTCCTCCTTCAACAACATGGCCGATTCCCTCGCAAAATCCGAGGAGCTGCGCAACGAGTTCATCGCCAACGTCTCGCATGAGCTAAAAACCCCCATGACCACCATCGCCGGCTTTGCCGACGGCATACTTGACGGCACCATCCCCAAGGAGCAGGAGGACAAATATCTCGCCACCATCGCGGACGAGACAAGGCGTCTCTCCCGCCTCGTTCGCCGCATGCTTGACCTCTCCCAAATGAAAAGCCGCGGCTCGGATATGTCCCGCCGCCGCAGCTTCGATATAAACGAGCTTATCATCCGCGTCCTCCTCAGCTTTGAGACGCGCGCGGACGAGCGCAGATTGGACGTCGATTTGCAGCTGCCGGAGGACCACATGACCGTCGTCGCCGACCCGGACGCCATAACGCAGGTGCTCCACAATCTTTTGGACAACGCCATGAAATTCGCGGAGAACGGCAGTGTGCTCAGTCTCTCCCTTTGGAAGAACGACGGCAGGGCATTTGTCTCCGTCAAAAACCGCGGCGACACCATTCCGGAGGACGACCTGCCGCTAATCTTTGACCGCTTCCATAAATCCGACCGCAGCCGCTCCAAGGACAGAGAGGGCGTCGGCCTCGGGCTTTACCTCGTAAAATCCATCCTTGACGCCCACAACGAGGACATCGCGGTCACGAGCCGCGAAGGCGTCACGGAGTTCGTTTTCACGCTGCGGCTTGCCGTCCCGCCCAAGGCAGCGGCAAAGCCCGCCGCCAAGACAAATTCCAAGCCGACAACCAAGACAAATTCCAAATCCGCCGCAAAGTAAGCATTTCTGTATTATTTCCGTGTTTACAGTTTGTTTCAATCTTATTCATACCACGCACAAAATTAGCCGTTATTCTTAAAACACCTCAAGGGGGAAACTTCATGAACGAAGATGACAAGGACCGCCACTCCGACTGGTACCGCACAGGAGTCGGCGATGAAGCCCCCGAGGGGATCCCCTCTACGCCGGCGGATACGGTCAACAATGACCAACTTTCTCCTCCCCTCCCATCCGCCGGCGCCTCTCCCTCCTACGCAGAACCCTATTGGTCCTCGAGGGAACAGCCGCATCGGCCGCAAAAGCCCAAGAAAAGCAGCAGCGCCGGTGTCCGTGCGATAGCGATTTGCCTCTTGGTGCTGGTTCTCATAGTCGCGACGGCACTGATTTTTACAGACGGCAGGGGAAACATCAACCTCAAAATCGGCGATTGGACATACAGCTCCAACCCCACGCCCCCGGCACCCACAGGCGCTCCCGGCGGCTTTGATGAGGATTTCCGCGACTACTTCAACAACTTCTACACGGATGACGGCAGCACCGTCCCCTCCGGCTCCAACACCATCCCGAAGGCCGAGCTTGGCGCAGATGTGCCTCTCACCTTCGCCGCCGCCGGAGAAAAAGAGCTGACTCTCCAAAAAATCTACGAAAAATGTGCCCACTCCGTCGTGGCAATCGCCGCGGATGTAGACAGCGCGAGCTTCTACTGGGGAAGCGGCATTGTCCTCTCGCAGGACGGATACATCGTCACAAACGCCCACGTTTTGGACGGCACCAAGGCCGTCACCGTCACCCTTTGGGACAACTCACAGTATGAGGCAAAGCTTGTCGGCACGGATGTCATAAGCGACATCGCAGTCCTCAAGATAGACGCCGTCGGGCTTTCCGCCGCCGAATTCGGCGACTCCGCCGACATACTGGTCGGAGATAACGTCGTAGCAATCGGCAATCCGCTTGGCGAGCAGCTGCGCGGCACCATGACGGACGGTATAATCTCGGCAATAAGCCGCGACATTCCCTTCAACAACCACTCCATGACCCTCCTGCAAACCAATGCCGCCATAAACGAGGGCAACTCGGGCGGCCCGCTCATAAACATGTTCGGGCAGGTCATCGGTATCACCAATATGAAAATGCGCTCCCTCTCCATGAGCACGAGCATTGAGGGAATCTCCTTTGCAATCCCCTCCTCCACCATCAAAACCATTGTGGATCAGCTCATAAAAACCGGCGCGGTCACAGGCCGCCCCGTGCTCGGCATCACCGTCGGCGCGATACCCGGAAGCGCGGCGGACTACTACGAACTCCCCAAGGGGCTGTATATCAGCTCCGTCACCAAGGGCTCCGATGCGGAAGCCCAAGGCATACAGACCGGCGACATCCTCACCGCGGTGAACGGCAAAGCCGTTTCCACCACCTACGACGTCAGCGCCATAAAGGACGGACACGCGGTCGGCGATAAGCTGACGCTCTCCATCTACCGCAGCGGCGAAAGCTTCGACGTCTCTGTCACGCTGATGGAAGCCGGCGCCATAACTTGATTCTTCTCACTCCTTTCCATACTCTTTCCCCTCTCTTTTTGAACAGCAGACAGCCGGCCGCAAGGTCGGTTGTTTGCTGTTATTTGCCCCACGGCACTTGAAAAGCTTCACGCTTCATTGTAATATCGGAAGCGGAAGCTTATTTTCATGATTCCCCACCGATTCGCTGTTTGTGGGGTGGCCTCATGATGCACGGTATATTACAATGTCCTCAAGGAGGCTTGAGCCATGGATCAAATAAAAATCGGAAAATTCATCGCGGAATTGCGCAAGGCCGAAAACCTGACGCAGGAGGCGCTCGGTCAAAAAATCGGAGTGACGAATAAAACCGTTTCCCGCTGGGAAAACGGGAACTACATGCCCGATATAGAGACGCTCAAGCTGCTGAGCGAGACATTTCATGTGAGCATCAACGAGCTGCTCTGCGGCGCGCGCTTGGATGACACGCAGTTTAGGGCAGCGGCGGATTTGAACATTGTTTCCGTCCTTTGCGAGAGCGCCTTTTCCTTTAAAGAACAATCGGCGTTCTGGCGGCAGAAATGGCTGAGGGAGCATAAGGCCGCGATAGCTTGCTGCGTCGTCCTCGCCGCTCTCCTCTTTGCGGCCGCCTGCTATTTTTCCCTCCCCCCTCTCTCCGCAGCCGCCGCCCTCCTCTCCCTCCTCGCCTACGCCCTCCTCAGAAACCGCATGATGATCTACATAGAAGACCACCTCTACCCACAAAGCAAGTAGTAGGTAAAAATGAACTGC
>JAVVTL010000078.1:0-6566 GCA_036653715.1 Oscillospiraceae bacterium | reverse complement strand
AATCTTTTCTGCATGCTTTTTTGGTTGCGGAGGCAGGATTTGAACCTACGACCTTCGGGTTATGAGCCCGACGAGCTACCGGACTGCTCCACTCCGCGATATTTTTTGGCGCTTTTGTATAATAACACATCCGACGGCCATAGTCAATACACCTGCGCGAATAATTCCGCCGACAGGATTCGACGCTTTACGCGCGCGTTTTTTCCTCGGTATCTATACGCGCCAGGGCGCGAAGCTCCGCCACAAAGGGGAACTCCGAGCACTCCCGCTCGCCGTAGACGCGATTCAGCTCATACTCCCGCTCTATCCATGTCCCAAGCGGCGCCTCGTTGTGCTGGATGACCGCCTCGAGCATGTCGAGCGCACGGCAAAGCCGCGACTCGCGCGTCTCCTTGGCGTTCAGCTCCGCAAAAAGCGCGGAAAGCTCGCCCTCGCGCTCGGGCAGGGTGCGCAGCAGCGCCGTCACCGCCTCGTCCTCGCGCCGCTCGTCGTCGCCGGTCTTGAAAAACGACGGGATGTCGCCCGTCAGCGCCTCGCCCCAGTCGTGGACGAGACAGAGCTTCAGCACCCGCTCCATGTCGATATCCGGCAGCTCGTCGCGCAGCAAAAACGCCATCACCAAAAGGCGATAGCTGTGCTCCGCCACGCTCTCATGCCGACCCTCGGCTGTCCAGCTGTGGCGGGTATTGCTTTTCATGCGCTCTATGACATGCAAAAACTCCAAAAGCTCGCAAGGTTTCATATTCACACCATCCCTTTTGGCAGTATAGCACCCGCGGCGGCGATTTGCAATTGACGTCAATCCCCGCTTGTGATACTGTTCTATTATATGTATTGACATTGGGAGCTGCTTTAAATGATACGACTTTACAATGGCCGCGTGCTCGCCATGGCGGGCGGCGCGGAGCTTACGGGGGACGAGGTCTGGGTTTCCGGCTCGCGCATCGACTATGTCGGCAAAGCGCGGGCGGACGCGCCCAAATTCGAGCGCGAGCTTGACCTGCGCGGCGACCTGCTCATGCCCGGCTTCAAAAACGCGCACACGCATTCCGCCATGACCTTTCTGCGCTCCTATGCGGATGATTTGCCCCTGCAAAGCTGGCTTTTCGACAAGGTCTTCCCGCTCGAGGCGCGGCTTACGCCCGAGCACGTCTACACCTTCACCAAGCTCGCGATTATGGAATACCTCACCAGCGGCATAACCTCCGCCTTCGACATGTATTTTCACCTTGACGCCTTTGCGCAGGCCGTGCGGGACTGCGGCTTCCGCTCCGTCCTCTGCTGCTCACTGAGCGCCGGAAACGCCGATTGGCGCTCCGCCGAGCGCGACTTCGCAAAATTCAACGCCCTCGACCCGCTTTTGTCCTACAAGCTCGGCTTCCATGCCGAGTACACCGCGAGCGACGAGCTGCTGCGCTACATCTCCGAGCTTTCGCACAGCCTCCGCGCCCCCGTCTGGGCGCACAACTCCGAGACGCTAAGCGAGGTTTCCGACTGCAGGGGCCGCCACGGCGGAAAAAGCCCCACAGAGTATTTCGACTCGCTCGGCCTCTTTGATTTCGGCGGCGGCGGCTACCACTGCGTCCACCTCTCCGATGCGGATTTAAACATTTTCGCGGAGCGCGGCCTCTGCGCCGTGACCTGCCCCGCCTCCAACGCAAAGCTTGCAAGCGGCATCGCGCCCCTCGGAAGGCTCGCCGCAAAGGGCGTGCCCCTCGCCGTCGGGACGGACGGCGCGGCCTCCAACAACGCGCTCGACATGTTCCGCGAGCTGTACCTCGCCTGCGTCCTCCAAAAGCTCGCAGAGGGCGACGCCTCCGCCTGCGATGCGGAGCTTATCCTCGCGGCGGCGACCTCCGGCGGCGCGCGCGCCATGGGACTTTCGGACTGCGACTGCATCGCACCCGGCAAGCAGGCGGATTTAATCGTCATTGACCTCTCCCGCCCCAACATGCGCCCGCTGCACAACATCCCCAAGAACCTCGTCTACGCAGGCTCAAAGGAAAACGTCCGCATGACCATGATAGCCGGCAAAATACTCTACCAAAACGGCGTATTTAACATAGGCGAAGACCCCGCGCGAATTTATGCGGAGGCCGAGCGTATGACAAAGGAGATAATTAACCATGGAGCTTGAACAGAAAATTTCCGACTGGGTGGACGCCCACGAGAGCGAGCTGCTCGCGGACATTGCGCGGCTCGTCGCCATCCGCAGCACAAAGGGCGAGCCGACAGACGACGCCCCCTTCGGCGAGGGCCCGAAGAAAGCGCTCGACGAGGCGCTTGCGCTCTGCCGCGAATACGGCTTCAAAACCGAGAGCTTCGGCGGAGCCGTCGGCACGGCGGACCTGAACGACCTGCCGACAAACCTCGACATTCTCGCCCACCTTGACGTTGTCGACGAGGGCGACGGCTGGGACACCGACCCCTATACCTGCGTCGAAAAGGACGGTTGCCTCTTTGG
Source organism: Oscillospiraceae bacterium (assembly GCA_036653715.1). GTDB lineage: Bacteria > Bacillota > Clostridia > Oscillospirales > Oscillospiraceae > Scatomorpha. The sequence continues at coordinate 4,102 of JAVVTL010000078.1, read as the reverse complement.
CCGCGGGACGGACGACGACAAAGGCCCCGTCGTCATGGCGCTCTACGCCCTGCGCTGTATGCGCGAGCTTAATCTGCCGCTTCGCGCCAACGCGCGCCTAATCCTCGGCACGAACGAGGAGGACGGCTCCCTCGACCTGCCCTACTACTACGACGACCATGCGCCCGCGCCCAACACCTTCACGCCGGACTCCGGCTTTCCCGTCTATAACGTCGAAAAGGGCAGCTACCGCCCCGTCATCTCCGTCGATTGGCCCGCCCGCAAGACAAAACCCCGCGTCTCCGAGTTTGAGGGCGGCTTCCGCCTGAACGTCATCCCCTCCGACGCCTCCGCCACCGTCACGGGAATGACGGCTGCCATGGCAAATCGGCTGGGCGGCCCACTTGCGGAGCAATGCGGCGTTACGCTCACCGTCACCAAGCTGCCCGAGGGCGTGCGCCTGCAGGTTCACGGCACCCAAACCCATGCCGCCTACCCGCAGGCCGGCAACAACGGCCTCACAGCCCTGCTCTATATCCTCGCGGGTCTGCCGCTCGGCGACTGCCCCTCCTCCTCGGCGATACGGCGGCTCGCCGCCATGTTCCCGCACGGTGATTATTTGGGCAAAGCCTGCGGCATGGCGCAAAGCGACGATATCTCCGGCGAGCTGACCCTTGCCTTCACCATGCTGACGCTGACGGAGACCGGCCTCACCGCCAAGCTCGACTGCCGCGTCCCGCTCTGCGCGAATTACGCAAACTGCCGCTTCCCCATCGAGGAGCGCTTCCGCCGCATCGGCTTTTCCGTGGACGGCGGGATGCAGCGCGCCCACCACACGCCGGCGGACGGCGAATTTGTCAAAACCCTGCTCGCCTGCTACGAGAGCTTCACCGGCAAAAAGGGCGAATGCCTCTACACCGGCGGCGGCACCTATGTCCACGATATCGAGGGCGGCGTCGCCTTCGGCGCGGGAATGCCCGGCTTTGACTCGCACCTGCACGGCGCAAATGAGCGCATCAGCATTGCCGACAGCCTCTGCGCCGTAAAAATATTTGCGCTTTCCGTTGCGCGGCTCTGCGGCGGGGAGTAAAATAGCCACATAAAGCAAAGGAGGGGGCTCTATGGCAAAAACCTCTGAAAAAACCAAAAAATATACCCTTGGCGACGTGAAGTGGAGCTACGTCGGCATGTCCCTGTTCCTCATCTCGCTCGGCCTCTGCACCGTCATTTGGCCGAATATCGGGCTTGTGGCGGTCTGCGTCTCCATCGGCGCGGGCGCCGTGCTTTTCGGAGTATTCCGCATAATCGTCTACTTCCTCCGCGAGGTACGCGGCGTCGCACTGAGCTACGACTTTTCCGTCGGACTTTTGGCGCTCGCCGTCGGCGTCGTCCTGCTCATCCACCCGCAGGGCGTGCTGGACTTTTTGCAGATAGTCATCGGCATCTATCTCCTTATAGACTCCGTTTTCAAGCTTCAGACGGCGCTGGACTCCAAGCGCCTCGGCATGTCGGGCTGGTGGGTGCCGCTCATCTTCACCGTCGTCTGCCTCGGCCTCGGCGTGCTCATGATTCTCAAGGTCGGCGCGGACTTCATAATGGCGCTCATCGGTGCCGCCCTAATAGCGGACGGCCTGCAAAACCTCTGCCTCGTCATCTATGCCGCAGTCGCCGCAAAACAGCTCGCGCGCATGGATAAGGACGGCGACGGCAAGCCCGATATCATCGACATGACCCCCGAGCAAAGCCCCGACCCGGCTGCGTCAAGCGCCGCCGCAAGCACCCAAATATCCGATTTTGAAGGGAACGACGAACCATGATAAGAAGAAACGCAGAACGCATCATCAGCAAGGGCGAGCACCTCAAGGGCGGCCCCGGCAGTGTCTCCGCCGCGCAAATCCTCAACAGCGTCGACGAGTTTTACGGCAAGGGCAGACTCTTTAACCACATCACGCTCGAGAAAAACTGCGGCGTCGGCTGGCACGTCCACGAGGGCGACGGCGAGGTCTACTACATCATCCGCGGCAAGGGCGAATACAGCGACAACGGCGTGATAAGCGAGGTCTCCGTCGGCGACGTCTGCGTCGCAAACGACGGCGAGGGCCACTACATCACAAACCTTGACGAAGAACCGCTCGAGCTTATCGCGCTCATCCTCTTTTCCTGAGCGCGGATAGTTTACATCTATTTAATTTGAATAATCGCCGCCTGTCGTGTAGAATGATAATATTGACAGGGGGCGATTATTTTATGTCCTATAATCGTGAATATCTTGAACTTTTGGCGGAGAAGTATCCGAGCGAGGGCGCAGTCTGCTCCGAGCTTATCAATCTCCGCTCCATCCTCACGCTGCCCAAGGGCACCGAGCACTTCATCAGTGACCTCCACGGCGAATACGGCGCCGTGCGCCATATACTCAACAACTGCTCCGGCGTCATCCTCGAAAAGGTCCGCAAGCTCTTTGAGGCCGAGCTGGGCGAAAAAAGCTGCCGCGCACTCTGCTCCGTCATCTACTACCCCCGCGAGGAGCTTGCCATGCTCGACGAGCGCGGCGAGCTGAACGACGGCCGTCTGCGCGAAATACTCGAGTGCCTCCGCACCCTTGCGGAGACGCTTTCCGGCAAATATACCCGCGGCTATGTCCGCCGTCAAATGCCCGACGACTGGGAATTTGTCCTGGACGAGCTGCTCCACATGCAGAACGACGAGGACAAAAACCAGCTCCGCTACCACGACGCCATCATCGACTCCATCATAGCGACCGGTGCCGCGCGCAACATGATAGCCGCGCTCTCCGACCTCATCAAGAGCCTCGCCGTGGACAGGCTCCACGTCGTGGGCGATATCTTTGACCGCGGCCCCGAGCCGGCGCGGATAGTCGAGCTGCTTATGGCTCACCCCAACCTTGACATTCAGTGGGGCAACCACGACATTCTTTGGCTCGGTGCGGCCTCCGGCAGCGCCGCCTGCGTCTCCACGGTCCTGCGCATCTCGCTCGACTACGGCAACACCGCAGTGCTCGAGCGCAGCTACGGCATCTCCCTGCGCCCGCTCACGGAGTTTTGCGAGCGGGTCTACGGCTCCGCCGACCTCAATACGCAGCGTCACGCCGTGTTTGTCCTCGGCTTCAAGCTCGAGGGGCGGATAATCCTGCGCCACCCCGGCTACGAGATGAACGACAGGCTCATGCTGAACCGCGTGGATTGGCAGGCAAACACCGTCGCGCTCGACAGCGGCGTCTATCCGCTGAACACCGCCGATTTCCCCACCATAGACCCCGCCGCGCCCTATGAGCTTTCCGAGGAGGAAAGCGCCCTCGTCGCCGAATACGTCGCCGCCTTCCGCGAGAGCGATTCGCTCAGACGGCAGCTCGACTTCATCTACAAAAACGGCAGCACCTATCTCTGCTGCAACGGCAACCTGCTCTATCACGGCTGCATCCCGCTGACCGAGAGCGGCGAGTTCGCGCATATCTGCCATGGCGACAAATGGTACTCCGGCCGCGAGCTTATGGACTACGCGGACGACGTCGTCGCCGCCGCCTGGTCGAGACACGACGAGGCCGCGCTCGACATGATGTGGTATCTTTGGTGCGGGCGCAACAGCCCCTTCTCCGGCCGCGTTTTCCACACCTTTGAGCGCGCGGTAATCGACGACCAGTCCACCTGGGCGGAGCCGAAAAACCCATATTTCGACTTTTGGGAGGACGGTGCCGCCGTCGGGCGCATCCTCAGCGAGTTTGGCCTCGACCCCGAGACGGGTCACATCATAAACGGGCATACCCCGGTCAAGGCGCGCAAGGGCGAAAGCCCCGTGAAGGCGGGCGGCAAGCTCTTCATCATCGACGGCGGCTTCTGCCGCGCGTATCAGGCGACGACCGGCATCGCGGGCTATACCCTCATCTACAGCTCCCACGGCATAAGGCTCAAAAGCCACCGCCCCTTTGAGGGCGTCGCGAAGGTGCTGTCCGACAACGCCGATATCGAGTCGGATTCCGTCACCATCGAGAGCTTCCCCCGCCGCCGCTATATCTCCGACACCGACGACGGCGCCCGCCTAAAAAACCGCATCTCCGCCCTAACCTCCCTCCTCCAATCCTACCGCAGCGGCGAAATAGAATAACCCC
>JAVVTL010000077.1:0-6613 GCA_036653715.1 Oscillospiraceae bacterium | reverse complement strand
AGGTGTGAGATGTTACAAGATTTTTTGACGATTCGGGTCGAACTTGTCCTTTTTGAGCCTTGACTTTATCCAAGCAAACCGATAAACTAACGCCATACTATTTTTTCGGAGGTACGGCGATTATGTTTACAGCACGCTCTTTTAACGCAAACATGACCCACGGCGCGTCCTCCGACACGTCTTTCTCCCCCTGCGCTCTGAATGTTATACTTATGGACACCGTCGTTATGGCCGTGTCCATTTTTGTTGTCGTTCTTCTTGGCGTTCTGCTCGTAGTAGGCTCCGACCTCCTAATTATTGCCGGCCTCCTCATTATACTGCCGGTCATTATTTTGGCCGGCCCCGCAGCAGAAAAGCCTAAAGCGCGATCAACATATTCTTTATTCGTTCGGACGTAAAACTGCGTCCGAGGCGTCTTTGGATTTGAGTGACCCCGCCTTTTGGCAGGGTCACTTTTTTCATACGTTTTTCCGCCGCAATGCGGCTGAAAATATAATTTTTCCATAGAGAGAGGTACACAAAATGAAAAAGTCCACGAAATTTGCAAGCGTCCTCATGGCCGGCACTATGCTGATAGGCTGCTTTGCAGGCTGCGGCAAGTCCCCCGCCGACACCACCCCGACACCCGCAGGCAGCGCCGGCGGCAGCAGCGCCGACACGCAGCTTTTGCTCGGCGGAATCGGCCCCCTGACAGGTGATTACGCCAACTACGGCACCTCCGTCCGCAACGGCGCAAAGCAGGCCGTGGAAGAAATAAACGCCGCCGGCGGCGTCAACGGCTTTGAGTTCGTCCTCGATTTCCAGGATTCTCAGGGCGACCCCGACAGCGCCGTCTCCGCTTACGGCAAGCTCATGGACAGCGGCATGGATGTCTCGCTGGGCGGCACCTTCTCCGGCGAAAACCAGTCCGTCGTCGCCGCCGCAAAGGAGGACGGAATCCTCCTGCTGACCCCCTCCGCCTCCGCCAAGGCCTCCATAGAGGGCAATGACTGCGCCTTCCGCGTCTGCTTCAACGACCCCGCTCAGGGCACCGCCTCTGCCGACTACATCGCCGACAACGGCCTTGCCACAAAGGTCGCCGTCTTCTACGGCAGCGACAACGACTACTGCGTCGGACTCTATGAGACCTTCGCCGCCGAATGCGCCGTCAAGGGCATTGAGGTCGTCGAGGTTCAGTCCTTCACGGACGGCACCAACACCGATTTCTCCACCCAGATAAACACCATCCGTGACTCCGGCGCAGAGCTTGTCTTCCTCCCCATCTACGCTGCGGAGGCCTCCACCTTCCTCACCCAGGCCGCAGGCAAGCTCGACGTGCCCTACTTCGGCTGCGACGGACTTGACGGCATCCTCACCAAGGTCTCCGACACCGCGCTCGTCGAGGGCGTCATGATGCTGACCCCCTTCGCCGCCGACGACCCCTCCGAGCTTGTTCAGGCCTTTGTCGGCAGCTATACCACCGCGCACGGCGCAGTCCCCGACCAGTTCGCCGCCGACGGCTATGACGCCGTCTATGCCGTCAAGTCCGCGCTTGAGAAGACCGGCATCACCCCCGAGACAAAGGACGACACCTTTAACGCGCAGATGGTCGCCGCCATGACCGAGATAAGCGTCTCCGGCGTCACCGGCACCATGACCTGGACCGCCGACGGCGAGACCTCCAAGGCCGCTACCGCCATGATCATAAAGGACGGCGTCTCCGTCGTCTACACCGGGAAATAAGTCAAACAGCAAATTGTCCGCCGGAGAGCAAACGCCCTCCGGCGGGCATGACGGAAAGGACGTCCGCAAATGACGCAGCTAATCCAAACCCTCATAAGCGGCCTGAGCCTCGGCAGCATATATGCACTGATTGCGCTCGGCTACACCATGGTATACGGCATTGCAAAGCTCCTGAACTTCGCCCACGGCGACGTTATCATGATAGGCGCCTATGCCGTCATCGTCGTGGTTTTCAGCGCGAATCTGCCCGCACTCGTCGCGGTATTCGTGAGCGTGCTTGTCTGCGCGCTCCTTGGCGTGACTATCGAATTTCTCGCCTATAAGCCCCTGCGCGGCGCGCCCCCGCTCTCCGTGCTTATCACCGCCATCGGCGTGAGCTACTTTCTCCAAAATGCGGCGCTGCTCATCTTCGGCTCCGAGCAGAAGGCCTTCCCCGCCATCATAAACCTGCCCACGCTCAAAATAGGCGCAATTGAAATTGACGGCATAACGCTTGCGACCCTCGCCACGACCGCCGTAATAATGCTCTCGCTCACGCTTTTCATAAACAAAACCCGCATGGGCAAGGCAATGCGCGCCGTCTCCGAGGACACGGGCGCCGCAGAGCTAATGGGCATAAGCGTCAACAGAACCATAACCCTGACCTTTGCGATAGGCTCCGCCCTCGCCGCCGCTGCCAGCATCTTCTACGGCGCCGCCTATGTCTATATAAAGCCCACCACGGGCGCAATGCCCGGCATAAAGGCCTTTACCGCCGCTGTTTTCGGGGGTATCGGCTCCATACCCGGCGCCATGCTGGGCGGCATCATCCTCGGCCTTATCGAGCAGATGTCAAAGACCTATATCTCCACGCTCTGGGCGGACGCCATTGTTTTCGGAGTCCTTGTCCTCGTGCTCGTGGTAAAGCCCACGGGCCTTTTGGGCAAGCGCATAAGCGAGAAGGTGTGAAGATGAAAAAAACCATAAAAGAAAAGCTCCTCTCGGGCGACGCCGTCACGCTCTATCTCATCGCCGCGCTCTGCGCCGTGCTCTCCTACACCGTCTACGGCGGCTCGGCAAGCCGACATCTCTCGAGTATGCTCATCTCCACCTCCTGCTATATCGTCATGGCGGTGTCCCTAAACCTCGTCGTCGGGCTGCTTGGCGAGCTTTCGCTGGGACACGCGGGCTTCATGTCCGTCGGCCTCTTTTCGGGCTGCCTTTTCTCCATTGCCACGGCGGAGACGCTCCCGATGCTCGTTAGACTTCCTGTTTCGATGCTCATTGGCGGACTTGCCGCCGCAGTCATCGGCCTTGTCGTCGGTCTGCCCGCACTGCGGCTCAAGGGCGATTACCTCGCCATCGTCACCCTCGCCTGCGGCGAGATAATCAAAAACCTCATAACAAACTTAAAGGTCACGGGCGGCGCGCTCGGGCTGAACACCAACACCATATACTCAAACACCAAGACGCTTTTGCCCTACGCAATCGTCCTCGTTTTCCTGACCGTCATCGTGGTGATGAACCTCAAAAAATCCAAGCAGGGCCGCGCCATCATGGCAATCCGCGATAACCGCATCGCGGCGGAGTCGAACGGCGTGGACGTGACCTATTACAAGCTCATGGTCTTCATGCTGGCGGCATTTTTTGCGGGAGCCGCGGGTGCGCTCTACGGCCACAGCCTCGCGAACGTCAAGGCCGCCGCCTTTGACTACAACATGTCCATCGAGATACTCGTCATCGTGGTGCTCGGCGGCATGGGCTCCATACGCGGCTCGGTGATTGCCGCAATCGTGCTCCGGGTTCTGCCCGAGCTGCTGCGCGGCATTAAGGACTACAGGATGCTCGTCTATTCCGTCCTGCTCATCCTCATCATGCTGCTGAACGCCTCCCCCAAGTTTTTGGAGATGAAGGGGCGCTGGTCGATAAAATCGCTCCTTGCCCTGCTGAGGCGCGGGAAGAAAAAGACGGAAGAAAGTGAGGCACGGGTATGAACGAAAAAACACGCGCGAGACTTGTCCCCTACCCCTCCGGCTCCTTTCTGCCGGAGCGCGACCTTGGCGACATGCCCGTGCTCGAGGCGCGGCACCTTGGCATCGACTTCGGCGGGCTGACCGCCGTGGACGACTTCTCCCTCATGATTGGCAGGACGGAGATTGCGGGGCTTATCGGCCCCAACGGAGCCGGGAAAACCACGGTATTCAACCTGCTCACAAACGTCTACCGCCCCACGCGCGGCAGCATCCTCGTGAACGGCATCGCGACAGCCGGCAAGGCGACGGCGCGGGTCAGCAGGCTCGGCATTGCCAGAACCTTTCAGAACATACGCCTGTATTCCAACATGTCCGTCCTCGACAACGTGAAGGTCGGAATGCACAACACCCTGAACGAAAGCCTGCTTGCCGCAATAACACACGGCTTCGGCTATGCCAAAGCGGAGCGCATTGCCACCGAGATGGCGATGGAGCTGCTTGACTTTTTCTCGCTTGCGGACCTCGCCGACTCCCCTGCGGGGAGCCTCCCCTACGGCGCACAGCGCAGGCTCGAAATCGTCCGCGCCCTCGCCACAAGCCCCAGCATCCTGCTGCTCGACGAGCCCGCCGCCGGCATGAACCCCTCGGAGACGGCGGAGCTTATGGAAAACATCCGCCGACTGCGCGACACCTTCCACATTGCCGTCCTGCTCATAGAGCACGACATGAGCCTTGTCATGGGTATCTGCGAGGGCATCTGCGTCCTGAATTACGGCAGGATAATCGCCAAGGGCACGCCCGAGGAGATAATGCAAAACCCCGCCGTCATCGAGGCATACCTCGGGAAAAAGGAGGTCGCGGCATGCTGATTGTCGATAACATAAACGTATACTACGGCAAAATACACGCGCTGAAGGGCGTCTCCTTCGAGGTCGGCAGCGGCGAGGTCGTGGCGCTGCTCGGCGCAAACGGCGCGGGCAAATCCACGACGCTCAAGACAATTTCGGGTATGCTGCGCTCCCGCACAGGCAGCGTCAGCTTCCTTGGCGAGGACATTTCCCGCACCGACTCCTACAAGCTGCTCGGCAAGGGCCTCGCCCACGTCCCCGAGGGGCGGCGGATTTTTCTGCAAATGACCGTGCTGGAAAACCTTGAGATGGGCGCCTATATAAACGGCAAGCCCGCAAAAAGCGACCTGCGGGAGATTTTCGATTCCTTCCCAAGGCTCGAGGAGCGAAAAAATCAGATAGCCGGCACCCTCTCGGGCGGCGAGCAGCAGCTGCTTGCCATGGGCCGCGCCCTCATCAGCCACCCCAAGCTCATGATGCTTGACGAGCCCTCCATGGGCCTTGCGCCCATCCTCGTGGCTCAGATATTTGACATCATAAAAACCCTGCGCGACGGCGGCACCACCATCCTGCTCGTGGAGCAAAACGCCGAGATGGCACTGCGAATTGCGGACAGGGCCTATGTTCTTGAGTCCGGCGCTGTCGGAGCCTCCGGCACGGGCGCCGAGCTGGCGCAGAGCGACGTGATTAAAAAGGCCTACCTCGGCGGCTGACCGGTTTATGTATTTTTTTCCACCCATGCGGAGATACTGCTTCTTAGTCCTCACGGGCGCAGCCCTGCGCTTTGCCCGCAGAGTCTCAAAACGAAAGGTCGGTCTGTGATGGGAAAAAGAATGAAAATCATATGCGTCGCCCTTGTCGCGGTGTTTCTTGCCGTCGGCTGTGTCAAGCTGAACGGCTCACCGCCGACCCCCTCCCCCAATTCCGCCACGCCCGCCCCCGACGTCGGCACAGCGGCGGAGCGGGAGGCCGCAATAGCGGAGGCCGCCGTGCTCGCCCTGCAATATCGCTATGCGGAGGCGCGCGAAGCGCTCTCGCGCTTTGACGGCGGGGACGCAAGCGTCAAGGCCGCGCTTTCCGAGCTGCAAAGCACGGAGGAGTCCCTCGTAAACTATGAGGGCGAGCTGCGGCACATCTTTTTCCACAGCCTCATCGTCTATCCCGAGATGATTTTCAAGGACAGAGATACGCCCATGGGCGGCTACAACTCCGGCTTCTCCGAGAAGGCCGAGCTGGAGCGAATCCTGCCGCAGCTCTATGGGCGCGGCTATGTGCTCTATGATTTGAATGAATGCTTTGAAAAAATCGACGGCAGGATGCAGCGAAAGCCAATCCTGCTCCCGCCCGGCAAAACGCCGCTTATTCTCTCGGTGGACGACGTCGCCTACGCCTACGGCAATGGCTATGCGCAAAAGCTGACGCTGAACGACGAGGGTGAGCTTGTAAATCTCGTTTTGAATCCCGAGGGCAAAACCGTGGAGCTGCCCGACGGCGACGTTTTCGGCGTTGTGGACGCCTTTGTGCGCGAGCACCCCGATTTTTCCTACCGCGGACACAAGGGCACGCTTGCCATGACCGGCTATCAGGGCGCGTTCGGCTACTCGCTGGACACCGCCGACGGGCAGGCGCAGATTGTGAAAGTCGCCGAGGCGCTGAAAGCGGACGGCTGGAATTTTGCAAGCCACAGCTACACCCACAACCGCGACAACTACTACGGCCCGGGCAGCAGGCCCGAAAACATCAAGAGCGACATTGACCGCTGGATGACGCGCGTCGCGCCCTACCTCGGCAAGACCCGGCTTTTCATCGCGCCCTTCGGCTACAGCGTAAAGCAGCCCGGGCTGCAAAGCATACTTGACGCCGGCTTTGAGATATACTGCACCGTGGACGGCAAGGTCGTGAACGAGCTTTACGACGACTATGCGCTCATGTCACGCATCGAGATTGGCGGCTATTCCATGACCTATTACAAGAACCTGCTGAACGAAAAGTTCTTTAATGTCGATGAGGTGTTTGATAAAACCCGCCCCCCGGTAGTATAGGGGGGATTTCATCCCCCCTATATACGAAAAGCAAGGCCCCCATCGCCGC
>JAVVTL010000076.1:1899-6874 GCA_036653715.1 Oscillospiraceae bacterium | reverse complement strand
AAAAACTGCCTCCGACTTGCGTCGGAGGCAGTTTTATGTATTTGCTATTTAATGAAGAAGTCGTAAATCTGTCCGTAGAGGACGACGCACATGCCGAGGGGGACGATGAATTTGAAGCAGAGGTCGATGAAGGTGTAGCCCCAGAATTTCTTTCCGGAGACTTCGCATTCGTCCACAACCGTTTTGGTTTTGAATTTCCAGCCTATCAGCAGGCTCATGAACAGAGCGCCGAGCGGCATGAGAATTCCCTCGGAAATGACGTCGTAGACGTCAAGCCAGCAGTCGTTCCACATCTTGTAGCCGGGGCTGTCCGGGGTGAGTCCCAAAAGCTCGTACGGAGCCTTGATTGCCGCGCCGCCGCTGCCCAGAGCGTCCAACGCAACGGGAAGACCGACGATGAAGATGATGGCCGCATAGATGCAGGTGACCTTCTGACGGTTCTGCGGCTTGCCCTTTTCCATGTTCTTGTCGATTTGATAGGTGGTGCAGACCTCGAGCAGGGAGATGGAGGAGGTCAGGGCCGCCATGAACACGAGGAAGTAGAACATGAAGCCGACGAAGTTGCCGAAGCCGCCCATGTTTGCGAATACCTGCTGCATGGAGACAAAGAGCAGTCCGGGTCCCTTGTTGTAGTCCACGCCGAAAGCGGCGCAGGCGGGCATGATTGCCATTGCCGCCATGATTGCCATGATAGTGTCGGCAATCGGGATGATAAGGGCGTTTTTCTGAAGGTTTTCCTTCTTGTCGAGGTATGAGCCGAAGGTTATCATACAGCCCATGCCGAGCGAGAGCGAGAAGAACATCTGCCCTGCTGCGGTCTTCAGGACGCCGAGGAAGCCGATTTCCGGGTTGGAGAACACGGAGAAGTCGGGCTTGAAGATGAATTTGTAGCCTTCCATTGCGCCGGGCTGGAACGCCACATAGAGGATGACGAACAGCATGATTCCGGCGAGAGCCGGCATGGCGATGGAGGAGAATTTCTCGATGCCGCCTTTTATGCCGCCCATGACTATGACGATGTTGCAGAGCATGAACAGAGCATAGAAGAAAACCATTCCGCCGGTGTCGTAGAGCAGGGCGCCAAAGAAGCCCGTGCCCGCGCCCGCGAAGCCGTCAAGTCCCACGAGCTGGAGGAGATAGCCGACCATGTAGCGCATGACCATTCCGCCGAGGACGCTATAGAATGCGAGAATGACAAAGCCGGAGACAACGCCCATAAAGCCAAGCCAAGCATGCTTTTTGGCGAATGCCACATAGGTGCCGACAGCGCCCTTTCCGGTCTTACGTCCAAGAGCCAACTCGCCGAGCATGACGACAAAGCCGACAAACACGACAAGGAGCAGATAGACAATCAGGAACGCAAAGCCGCCGTGCGTACCCATTTTGTAGGGGAAGCCCCAAATGTTTCCAAGGCCGACAGCCGAGCCGATGGCCGCCATTAGGAAGCCAAAGTTCGATCCCCATGATCCACGATTGTTTTCTTCCATAGATTTCCCTCCCATAATTTGTTTCGGCAACCGGCGGGAATCCTCTCAAAAAAACCTTCCGGAAGCCATCCAACAGGAATTTGGATATAATTAATCTACACTAAAATATTCCTGTTTGCAAGTGTTTAGCTCTAATCATAAGCAACTTTACCAAAGCATGGCATCGAATTTCATAAACTGTGCAATAACCCCCTTGCATTTTGTGCATATTCACAATTTGTTCATTTCTTGGCATACTGTCCGCAAATACAATTAGCCCTTGATTTTATGCTGTCATATTTGTATAATCAAAAGCATCATATTAGAATTAAGTTCAACACAATATTTTAGGAGGAACCCCACAAATGACACACGAGATGGACATAGCCGGCTTAAAACGCGAGCTGCCGCTATGCAAAGTCAGCGACGACCTCTACATAGGCGCTTTTGTCATGTTCGGCGATGTGGAGCTTACCGTCCACTGCGCGGCGGAGCTGCTCAAGCTCGCCCCGGAATACGACTACCTCATAGCCCCGGAGGCAAAGGCAATCCCCCTGCTCTACGAGATGGCGCGCCAGTCCGGCGCGGAAAAATACTTCCTCGCCCGCAAGGGTGCCAAGGCCTACATGACCGGAGTATTCGAGGTCTCCGTCCGCTCCATCACCACCATGAGCCTGCAAAAGCTCTGCATCGACACGGCGGACGCCGAGCTTATGCGCGACAGGCGCATCCTTATAATAGACGACGTCATCTCCACCGGTGAATCCCTCCGCGCGATGGAGGAGCTTGTCACCAAGGCGGGCGGCATCATCGCCGGCAGAATGGCCGTCCTCGCCGAGGGCGACGCCCAAAACAGGGCCGACATCATCACCCTCGCCCCCCTGCCCCTCTTTGACCCCGACGGGAACGTCAAATAAAAAAAGTCGGGCGGGGAAAATCCCCGCCCGAAATCACCTTATACCCACAAAAAACGCCTTCAGCAGCGCGGCGGATTCCGCGGCAAGCACGCCGCCGTAGACGGCGGGTCTGTGACCGTAGCGCTCCTCAAAAAGATTTATCACGCTGCCGCAGGAGCCTGTTTTTTCCTCCCGCGCACCATAGACCACCGTGCCTATGCGCGAGTTTATCACAGCCCCCGCGCACATCGGACAAGGCTCGAGCGTCACAAAAATCGAGCAGCCGGAGAGATTCCAGCTCCCGCGCAGCCTGCATGCCTCGCGTATTGCCTCCACCTCCGCGTGGGCGGACGCATCGTGCGTCTCCTCCCTGCGGTTGCGGCCTCTGCCGATTATATTCCCCGCCTCGTCCGCGATGACGCAGCCGACAGGCGTCTCGCCCGCCTTTCCCGCCTCGTCGGCTAATAACAGCGCCTCGCGCATATACTTTTCAAAATCCATTACTTTACCCCCGGGAGTGCTTATGTTATCTATTTTACTCATAGGAATCGCTTTGTCAATGGACGCCTTCGCCGTCTCGGTCACAAACGGACTCACACTCAAGGGCGTCGCCCTTAAAAACGCGCTTTGGATGGGCGTGTATTTCGGCGGCTTTCAGTTTCTGATGCCGCTTATCGGCTATTTCCTCGGCAGCACCGTCAGCGAATATATCAGCGCCTACGGGCCGTATATCAGCTTTTTCCTCCTCGCCTTCATCGGCGGGAAAATGCTCTTGGAATCCCTCAAAAATGACGGCGGCGATGGCATGACCGTCTTCTCCCACTCGCGCATTCTCATCATGGCGGTTGCCACAAGCCTTGACGCGCTTGCCGTCGGCGTCTCCTTCGCGTTCATGGAGATAAACCTTTGGCTCTCCTGCGCGCTCATCGGCGGCGTCACCTTTGTCATCAGCTTTGCGGGCGCAATGCTCGGCGGCCTTGTCCCCGGCATATCCTGCAAAAAAGCCGGTATCCTCGGCGGCTGCGTCCTCCTCGCCATCGGCGTGAAGCTCCTGCTCGAGGGGATATTTTAGTCTTCCCCCACAATTAAAAGCTCCGGTCAAAAAACTGACCGGAGCTTATTTTTTTTATGCGAGTGCGGCGGTGATGATGGACATCTGGTAGACCTCCTCCGCGTCGCAGCCGCGGGACAGGTCGTTTATCGGGGCGTTCAGACCCTGAAGGATGGGGCCGTAGGCGGCAAAGCCGCCAAGGCGCTGGGCGATTTTGTAGCCGATGTTGCCGGACTGAATTTCCGGGAAGATGAAGGTGTTGGCATAGCCCGCGACCTTGGAGCCGGGGAATTTGAGCTGACCGACAACCGGCGATACGGCGGCGTCGAACTGCATCTCGCCGTCCACGTCGAACTCGGGGACAAGCGTCTTGCACTTTGCGCAGGCCTCACGGGCCAAATCGACGGCGACACCCTTGCCGCTGCCCTTGGTTGAGTAGCTGAGATAGGCGACCTTCGGCTCGATACCGAAAATTTTGGCGGTCTTGGCGGTCTCGACGCCGACCTCCGCGAGCTTGTCTGCGGCGGAGAAGGTGACGTTGCCCTGCTTGTCCACGTCGTCGGTGTAGTCGATGTTGATGGCGCAGTCGCCCATCGCAAGCAGCTCATTGCCGCGCGCCATGATGAAGCAGGAGGAGACAAGGTGAGCGCCGGGCTTTGTCTTTATGAGCTGGAGCGCGGGGCGGATGGTATCCGCCGTGGAATATGTGGCGCCGCCCAGCAGCGCGTTTGCAAGGCCGAGCTTCACGAGCATCGTGCCGAAATAGTTGCTCTTGCTGAGAGCCGCGGCGCAGTCCTCGGCGCTCATCTTGCCCTTGCGCAGCTCGACCATTTTTTCGACCATGGCACCAAAGCCGGGATAGGTCGCGGGGTCAAGTATCTCGAGCCCCTCGATGTCAAAGCCGCCCTTGGCTGCGGCGGCGCGCACGGCGGCCTCGTTTCCGACAAGCACGGGGGTCAGGAAGCCGTCCTTCTTGAGACGGGCGGCGCTCTCGAGTATGCGCGCATCCTCGCCCTCGGGATAGACTATCTTGCGTGGCTCGCGCTTGAGTATTTCGACCAAATTATCGAACATTTTTAAAACCTCCAAAGTATCTTTCGGCGATTTCGCGCCAATATTTTCACAGTTTTTTATTTTATCACTTTGTAAAAAAATTTGCAAGACAAAGCTATTTACAAAGTCGCCCGCAAAAGATATAATACTCCTCGTTATCAATAAATTCGGAGGGATTATAATGTCGCTTCTTTTCCCCGAGCATCTTTCCACCCTGCGAAAAAACAACGGCTTCAGCCAGCGAAAGGCCGCCGCCGACCTCGGCATAAGTCAGGCGCTCCTCTCCCACTACGAAAACGGCGCGAGGGAGCCGGGGCTGTCCTTTGTTGTCCGCACCTG
The DNA here is from genome assembly GCA_036653715.1 of Oscillospiraceae bacterium. Lineage (GTDB taxonomy): Bacteria > Bacillota > Clostridia > Oscillospirales > Oscillospiraceae > Scatomorpha. The sequence continues at coordinate 2,069 of JAVVTL010000076.1, read as the reverse complement.
CGACTACTACGGCGTCTCCGCCGATTATCTCCTTGGCAGGACGGAGTCCGCCCCCGACTACGCCGAGCAGCAAAAGCAAATCCGTGACCTTGCCACCCAACTCCGCGTCATGGCCGACAAAGCCGACGCTATTATAGAGGATAAAAATATATGATTCCACAGGACCACAT
>JAVVTL010000076.1:0-1799 GCA_036653715.1 Oscillospiraceae bacterium | reverse complement strand
CACAGGACCACATCCGTAACTTCAGCATTGTCGCCCACATCGACCACGGCAAATCTACGCTGTCGGACAGGCTCATTGAGCTTTGCGGCGCGGTTGAGAGCCGCAACATGGAAAACCAAATCCTTGACAACATGGACCTTGAGCGCGAGCGCGGAATAACCATCAAGGCGCGCGCCGTCGGCCTCACCTACCGCGCCGAAAACGGCGAGGACTACACCCTTAACCTTATCGACACGCCGGGACACGTTGACTTTAACTACGAGGTTTCGCGCAGTCTCGCCGCCTGCGAGGGCGCCATCCTCATAGTTGACGCCTCTCAGGGCGTTGAAGCCCAAACCCTTGCAAACGCATACCTTGCAATTAACCACGACCTCGAAATTCTGCCCGTCGTCAACAAAATCGACCTTCCCGCCGCCGACGCCCAGAGAACCAAAAAGGAAATTGAGGACATCATCGGCATTCCCGCCATGGACGCGCCCGAGATTTCCGCAAAGCAGGGTCTCGGCATCGAAACCGTATTGGAGGACATTGTCAAGCGTGTGCCTCCCCCCGTCGGCGACCCCGACGCCCCGCTGAAGGCTCTGATTTTTGACAGCCAATACGACTCTTTCAGAGGCGTAATCGTTCTTTTGCGCGTCATTGACGGGCGCATAAAGCGCGATATGGACATTAAACTCATGGGCACCGGTGCCGTCTACAAGGTTCTTGAGACGGGATATCTGCGCCCCATCGGGCTTGACCCCTGCCCCGAGCTTTCCGCCGGCGACGTCGGCTATTTTGCCGCCAGCATCAAGGACGTTGCCGACACCCGCGTGGGCGACACGGTCACCGGCGCTCAGCGCCCCACCGCCGCCCCCCTGCCCGGCTATGCCCCGGCGCGGCCCATGGTCTACTGCGGCATCTACACCGAGGACGGCTCCAAATACCCCGACCTGCGCGACGCGCTCGAAAAGCTCCGCCTGAACGACGCCTCCCTCTCCTTTGAGCCGGAATCCTCCGTGGCGCTCGGCTTCGGCTTCCGCTGCGGCTTCCTCGGCATGCTGCATATGGAGGTCATACAGGAACGTCTCGAGCGCGAATTCGACCTCGACCTCGTCTCCACCCTGCCCTCTGTCATCTACGAGGTCACCAAGACCGACGGCTCCGTCGTCTTTGTCGATAACCCCCACAACTACCCCGACACTCCGTCGATTTCAGAGGCGAAGGAACCTTTTGTCTCCGTCTCCATCATCACGCCGCAGGATTTTGTCGGCAACATCATGCCCCTCTGCCAGGACAGGCGCGGCGAATACAAAAACATGCAATATCTTGACTCGCGCCTTGTGGAGCTGCACTATGAGATGCCGCTGAATGAAATAATTTACGACTTCTTTGATGCGCTCAAGGCCCGGACAAAGGGCTATGCCTCGCTCGAATACGAGCTTTCGGAGTATAAGCTCTCCGAGCTTGTAAAGGTCGATATGCTCCTGAACGGCGACCGCGTGGACGCGCTTTCCTTCATCGCCCACAAGGACAAGGCCTATGCCCGCGCCCGCAGGCTCTGCGAAAAGCTCAAGGACAACATCCCCCGCCAGCTCTTTGAGATACCCATTCAGGCCGCAATCGGCGGCAAGGTCATCGCCCGCGAGACCGTAAAGGCGCTCCGCAAGGACGTGCTCGCCAAGTGCTACGGCGGCGACATCACGCGCAAGAAAAAGCTGCTCGAGAAACAAAAAGAGGGCAAAAAGAAAATGCGCCAGCTCGGCACCGTCCAAATCCCCACCGAAGCCTTCCTCGCCGTGCTTAAACTGGACGAATAA
>JAVVTL010000075.1:0-6957 GCA_036653715.1 Oscillospiraceae bacterium | reverse complement strand
CGAACCCCGGACGCCATGTATGGCGTCCCTACGGGGAAAATGAATGGGTGCTGCAATAAGCCGGCGGTTTTGACTTATCAGGTAGGGCGGGGCGATAATGAGGCGGGGTATTTTTACACTTTTTTGAGTTATTCACAAATTCTTGATACATTCGAGGCCGCGCTGTGTTATGATAAGCAACATGTTAAAATCGAAAGGTGATAGTCGATGAGGGCAAAACTTGCAAAATTTATGGCGGGCAGGAACGGCGGAGACAGTCTGACACGTTTCATTTCCATCACGCTTTGCGTGCTGCTCGTGATAGCCATGATTATCGGCGGGGAGCTATATCGCGCCGTGAGCGTCATCGTCATTGCCGGCCTCTTCTACTGCTATTTCCGCATGATGTCAAAAAACGTCACCAAGCGGCGGGCGGAAAACGCAAAATATCTCCGCAAAAAGAACGACTTTTTCGCCTATTTCAGCGGTGCGAAGGACAGACAGTCCCAGAGCAAGGAATACAAATTCTTCCGTTGCCCCTCCTGCCATACCATGCTGCGCGTGCCGCGGGACAAGGGCAAGGTCAAGGTCGTATGCCGCAAGTGCGGCACATCATTTATTAAGAAAACTTGAGGTAATTGCCCATGTTCGGGTATGTGGTAGCCAATAAAGACATAATGACGGAAGACCAGCTGAAGCGCTACAGGGCCTGCTATTGCGGACTTTGCAGGGCTTTAAAGTCCCGCTGCGGCTCCGTGTCCCGCCTCACGCTCACCTATGACATGACCTTCCTCATTCTGCTGCTCTCCTCGATGTATGAGCCGGATGAGCGGGAGGGCGTGGAGCGCTGCGTGGCTCACCCCATCAAAACCCACGAGTGGTGGGAAAACGACATCACCGTCTACGCGGCGGACATGAACCTTGCGCTCGCATACCTCAATATGCTGGACGACTGGAAGGACGACAGGAAAATCCTGCGGCTCATGGAGTCCGGCTTTTTCAGTGAGGAGTATTCCTATGTGCGCCAGCGCTACCCCGAAAAATGCGCGTTTATAGAAAACTGCCTCCGCGAGCTGACGGACATCGAAAAGCAAAATGACCCCGACCCGGACGCCGGCGCAAAATGCTTCGGCCGCATAATGGGCGAGCTTTTCACCTACAAGCCCGATTCCCTCTGGGGCGACAAGCTGCGCGACTTTGGCTGCGCGCTCGGTCAGCTCGTCTACGCCATGGACGCCGTGGTTGACCTCGACAAGGACGCCAAAAAAGGCAGCTACAATCCCTTGTCGGCGCTCGTGTCACGCGGCAAGACAGAGGACGATTTGAGATATATTCTCACCATGCTCGCCGGAGAGTGCGCGGGACGCTTTGAGCGCCTGCCGCTTGTCCGGGACACAGATATAATGCGGAACATACTTTATTCCGGCGTATGGCTGCGATATAATGCCGCCATGCGTGAAAAGCATGGGGAAGGGGACGAGGCCGATGAACAGAGATCCGTATGAAGTCCTCGGCGTCGCCCGTGACGCCACGGATGACGAAATAAAAACAGCCTACCGTACCCTCGCCAAGAAATATCACCCCGACCGCAACCCGGGAAATGACGCCGCCGCAAAAAGAATGAACGAGATAAACGCCGCCTATGACTCCATCAAGAGCGGCGAGGCCAAGTTCGGCGCGAGCGGACAGCCCGGCGGCGCTTACGGCTGGAACGCCTGGGGACAGGCGTATCAGCAGCAGCAACAGCAGCAGCGCAGCTACGGCTACAGCGAAAACGAGCGCAACGAGCTTCGCGCGGCGGAAAATTATCTCCGCGCCAGCAGATTCAGGGAGGCCGTGACGGCCCTCTCCGGCGTGCCCGAGCAAGAGCGCTCCGCCCGCTGGTACTACCTCGCCGCCATCGCAAATTCCGGCCTCGACAACCGCATAAGCGCCCTCGAATACGCCGAGCGCGCCGTCGCCATGGAACCGAACAACGCGGATTATGTAAACTTCCTGAACGAGCTTCAATACGGCGGACAGGCGTATACGAGCTACAGCTCGGGCTTCCCCTCCGGCATCTGGGGCGGAAACAAGCTCTGCCTCGGCTTCTGCATGGCGCAGCTCTGCATGAACTTCTGCTGCCGCTGCTGAGAAAATGAATTGAATGATTGAATGATTTGTCTGCGGCTCACGGTAATCGTGAGCCGCAGACTGTTAAAAAGCGGTATCCACCCGATTAAACACGGGGGAAAAGTTTGAAAATGGGGGCGCAAGCCCCCTTTTCATTTGAAATCCCCGCCGCAGCGGCGTAACAGACTTTTAAAACATGTTTTAAAAGTCTATTACGCGGCGTATCTCCTCGTCTGCCCTTGCGCGGACGGCGGGGAAATCGACATGGGGGTTGTAGAGCAGCTCCAAGCCGTCGTGCAGAGCCTTGGCGGCGGCGAGGCTCTCATATGCCGAAGCCAAAAGCTCGGCCTGCATGCGCTCGTCTCCGCGCAGGAGCGGGCGCAGCTCGCGCAGGCGCGGGCTTGGCACGAGCGCGTCGAGGCGCACATGCCGAACGGGGTCAAAAGCAAGCGCCGAGTCCCGCCCCAAGGCGAGAAAGCCGAGCGAGAGCGAGGGCAGCAGCAGCGCCTCCGGCGTCGCGGGGCTTAGCGGGTCGGGACACAATATTGCGTCCACGCCGCGCTCCACCGCCTCAAACAACAGTGTGTTCAGAAATACGCCGGCAAGCCCAAGGCGGTTGTCAAGGACGTATACTCGTTTACATAACGTGGAAATGCTGTCCGCCTCAAAGACCCTGCCTTGGCAGGTGAGGGCGCTTGCAAAGCGGCGGGAGACAGCGCCGGGAGCTGCACCCTTCCGCGCCTTTGGCAGCTCGCGGGCGGCGGAGGCAAGCGCGCGGCGAATTGCGGTTGCCTGCTCCGCTTCGGTAATAAGCCCGGTGCGGCAGGCGGGCGCGGCGGCGCGGGCGGCGGAGAGATAGGAGTACGCGCGGGCGTAGAGCTGCTTGTATTCGCGGCTGATTGCCTCGATTTCGCGGCGTTTTTTGCCCAATGCGGCGGTGTCGCAGTATGCGCCGAGGTCGATGTAGCCGCCCGTAACGCCAAAGCAGCGCGGGTCCGCCGCGTGCGGCGCCGTGCCGTCCACCCAGCCGCAATGGCGCGAGGGGAGATACACGCCGTCGAGAGAGTCGGGGTCGCCGGAGCAGAGTATGTACTCCACGGCAAGGCCCGCGCTCTCCGCCGCCGCGCCTATGCGGCGCATAAAGGCGGATTTGCCGGTGCCGGGGCCGCCCTTCAGCACATGCAGAAAATCATTTTCGCCTGCGGCGAAGTCGTCGTACAGCGAGTAAAAACCGGCGCCGGAATTGGCGCCGAGAAAAAAGCGTGTCGTTTGTCCGTTTTCCATGGCACTTACCTCACAGAAATTCATTCGTTACAGGTTATGCCGAGGGACGGCGGATTGACAACGGGCCGCGATAAAAGTATAATTTTACGATATATCCATGGGAGTGTGACGGCATGTATAAAACAATTCTGTTCGATTTTGACGGCACGGTGTTCGACACCGGCGAGGGCGTCATGAAATGCGTCCAATACGCGGCGCGGGCCTTCGGGTTTCAGGCGGACGATATGAGGCAGCTGCGCCGATTTGTCGGCCCGCCTCTGCTTGAGACACTGAAAAAGCAATACGGGGTCGATGACGCGACGGCGCGCGCCATGCTCGCCAAATACCGCGAGCGCTACAGCGACACGGGCGTGAACGAGTGCTCGCCCTATCCGGGGGTCGCAGAGCTTGCGTCGGAGCTTCGCGCCTCGGGGCTGAAGGTCGCCGTGGCGACGGGCAAGCCCACGGTATACACAAAACAAATATTGGCGGCGCACGGCATGGAGAACACCTTTGACGAAGTCCTCGGCAGCGAGTTCGACGGGACGCGCTCGCAAAAGTGGGAGGTCATAGCGGAGCTGCTCAAGACCTTCGGCGCGGAGGGCGCAGTCATGGTGGGCGACAGGGACAACGACGTCATCGGCGCAAAAAAATGCGGCCTGCCCTGCATAGGCGTGGCATGGGGCTTCGCGGAGCCGGGCGAGCTTAAGAACGCCGGCGCAATCTGCGTGGTCGAAAATACAGAGGAATTAAAAAATATCCTATTAGGATAATATTGCACTTGAAATGTCCATATAAGATTGATATAATATCTTGTATGGACAGAGTTATATTGCATTCGGATATAAACGCGTGTTACGCGAGCATAGAGCTTTTGTTTGCGCCGAAGCTTCGGGGCAAGCCGATGGCCGTGGGCGGCGAGGAGGAGCTGCGCCACGGCATTGTGCTGTCCAAAACCGAGGAGGCAAAGGCGGCGGGAGTCAAGACCGGCATGACGATATGGGAGGCGAAAAACCGCTGTCCCGAGCTTGTGGTGCTGCCTCCGCGCTTTGACAGATACCTGTATTTTACGCGGCAGGTGCAAAAAATCTATGCCGACTACACCGACCGCCGCGAGTCCTTCGGCATCGACGAGAGCTGGCTCGATTTGAGCGGCTGTATCGCCTCGCGCGGCGGGGCGGAGACGGCGCGTGAGATAGGCAGGCGCGTCAAAAACGAGCTGGGGCTGACGGTCTCCGTCGGCGTGTCGTGGAACAAAATGTTCGCAAAGCTCGGCTCGGACTACAAAAAGCCGGACGCCGTGACGGTCATCGACAGGGAAATCTACCGCGAGCTTGTCTGGCCGCTGCCGGCGGGGGAGCTGCTGTTTGTCGGCAGGGCGACCACGAAGCGGCTTGCGGAGCTTGGCATACGCACGATAGGCGAGCTTGCCGCCGCCGACCCGGAGACTCTGCGTCTGCGGCTCGGCAAATGCGGCGTCGCGCTTCATGCCGCCGCCAACGGCCGCGACACCTCGGAGGTGCGCAGGGCGGGGGATTTTTCTCCGCCGAAGTCAATAGGCAACGGCACCACGCCGCCGAGGGACATGACAAGTCTCGCCGAGGCTATGCCGGTTATAATGAGCCTTGCCGAGAGCGTGGGTGCTCGCCTGCGCAGGGCGGGCGTGCTGGCGCGGACGATAACCCTCGAGCTGCGCAGCGCGGACTTGTCGTGGCGCAGCCACAGAATGCGCCCGCCCTGCCCCACGGACTGCGACAGGGAGCTTCTGCAAACCGCGCTGCTTCTGCTTGCGGAGGCGCACCGCTGGCCGGATGCCCTGCGCGGCATTGCCATACGCGCGGAGGAGCTGCTGCCGCTGAATGCCCCTGCGCAGCTGGATGTTTTTACGGATTATGTAAACCGCGACCGCCAGCGCCGTCTGGACGCCGCCATGGATTCCCTCCGCCGCAGGTACGGCGGCGGGGCGGTGAGGCGCGGCGCGGTTTTTGAAAGCCCCTCCATGGCGGTGCCTGTAGCGCAGGAGGAATACGCCTTCGTGCGAAAGGCCGAAGATTTCTCTTGACAGCGGCTCCGATGAGTGATATATAAGTGATATTGAAACAATATCAAAATACTTAGTCGGAGGGAAATATGAAAACTGCGGAAATAACCAAAAACCCCACAGGAGAGAAGGTCATCGTCGAAAAAGAGCTGAACCCCGCAAACGGGATACTTATGCTGCTGCTCAACATCTTTGTGCTCATGCTCTCGGTTGCCTTCATCGTATGTGGGCCGATACTGCTGTCACAGGGGCGCATGCTCGGCCTTGTCTCGCTCATAGGCGGGCTTATCCTGCTTGTCACCACCTGCATAATGTTTGGCGGCTTCAAGACCGTGCGCCCCAACGAGGCGCTGGTGCTGACCCTGTTCGGCGGCTACCACGGCACAATCCGCAGGGCGGGCTTCTTCCTTGTGAACCCCTTCTGCACATCCGTGAACCCGAACTACGACAACGCCAAAAGCGAGGCCGTCCACAAAAATCAGGAGGCGCAGGCGCAGGGCCGCCTCAACACGGTGAGCGTAAACGCAAGGAAATCCGTCTCGCTCAAGACCATGGCTTGGAATAACGGCACTCAAAAAGTAAACGACGTGCTGGGCAATCCCATCATCATAGGCGCGGTTGTCTTTTGGAAGGTCACAAATCCGACCGCCGCCGTATTCAGCGTCGAGAACTACCCCGATTATCTCTCCACGCAGACGGATTCCACAATACGCAATATAGCGCGGCTGTATCCCTATGACGACATGGAAAACGAGAACGGCGCGGAGGACGAAAAGACCCTGCGCGGCAGCTCTCAGGAGATAGCCAACCGCATGAAGGACGAGCTGCAGGACCGCGTCTCAAGCGCCGGACTTACGATAGACGAGGTGCGCATAACGCATCTCTCCTACTCCGAGGAAATCGCCGCGGCGATGCTTCAGCGCCAGCAGGCGACGGCAATCATAGCCGCCCGTCAGAAGATAGTTGACGGCGCCGTCGGCATGGTCAAAATGGCGATAGACAAGCTCGGAGAGGATAATATAGTCGTGCTTGACGAGGAGCGCAAGGCGGCAATGGTTTCGAACCTGTTGGTGGTGCTCTGCGGAAACAGAGATGTGCAGCCCATCGTCAACAGCGGTTCGATATATTAAGCCATGTCCCCGGAAAAAAGCTCCGCGGCGATGTCTGCGGAGGAGCGGGAGCGCCTCCTGCAGGAGCGGCTGCAGCGCGTGGATGCGCTGGAAAAGGAGCTGCTTGCGCGCGAGCGGGCGTATAAAACCAAGGAGGGGGCGAAGAAGCAGATTCTTCTGCGCCTCGCCCCAACGCTCTGGGACGACATAGCGGCTTGGGCGGCGGAGGATTTTCGCTCCATAAACGGTCAGATAGAATATCTCCTCGCCGACAGCGTCAAAAGGCGCAAAAAAGAATAAAGGAACCCCCTTGCGTAAGCGCTCATGAGCGTTTTCGCAAGGGGGCAAATTGTTCACACGCCAATATCGGCGGTACTGTTTTTGAGCTATGCCGTCAGAAGGGGAGACCCTTCATGCCGGTGATTTTGGTCATGCTGTTTGAGGAGGCGTCCT
>JAVVTL010000074.1:0-7028 GCA_036653715.1 Oscillospiraceae bacterium | reverse complement strand
CAAATTATCCGGCGGTTTGGGGGCGGAGAATGATGTTGTGTTTTGGCGGCGGCATGATATACTTGACTTGCCCGAATGGGCGGGATTTTATGAGATGGGGGAGACACGAGATGAACCGGCGTGCGACAATTCGAGTCTACTGCACAATTTGCGGCATCATTATACTCGGCTTCTGCTTGGTTTCCGCCATGACCTATTCAACCATGAACAAGCAGTTTCGGCGCGACATCGAGGATGTCTCCAAGCTCAACATGGAGAGCATTTACGCCAACATCAACTACATGATGGAGCAGCCCATAAACGTCTCGGTGACCATGGCGAACGACACCTTCCTGCGCGATTTTATCGCCGACGAGCGCAGCGAAATGCAGGACCCCGAGGGCATTGACACCATCAAGGCCTACCTCGCCTCCTATCAGGAAAAATACAAATTCAACTCCGTCTTCCTTGTCTCTGCGGAGACGGGCGCATATTACCACTACAAAAACGGCATTGACCGCATCCTGACACCGCAAAACCCCGAAAACACCTGGTACTACGACTTTCTCGCCGACCCCGCAGAGTGCTCGCTGAACGTGGACAACGACGAGGCGCGGGAGAATATCGTCACCATTTTTGTGAACTGCAAGCTGTCCGCGCCGGACGGAACGCTCCTTGGCGTCGTGGGCGTCGGCCTTGAAACCTCCTATATCCAACAGCTTTTGGAGGAGCACGAGAGCGAATACGGCATCCGCGCCTACCTTATCGACAGCAGCGGCACCGTTCAGGTCGCCTCCGACATTACGGAATTCGCGGGCGTCAACCTCTTTGCCCACGAGACCTTTGCCGGGCTGGCCGACGAAATTATCGCCAACACCACCACACAGGAGGAAATGTGGTACGACAGCGAAAATATCGCGGGCTACCGCATCACCAAATACGTCCCGGGTCTGAACTGGTACCTCGTCATCGAAAAAAGCTCGGTGGATGTTCACGAAAAGCTGATTTCCCAGTTTATGCTGACGCTCCTTGTCATGGCGCTGATTCTTGTCGGCGTGGTGGCGACCGTCATGGGCGTCCTGCGCAAGCACGACCGTGCCATGCTGGAGCTTGCCGGCTCCGACCAGCTCACGGGAATACGCAACCGCGCCTCTTATGAACAAAAAATGGCGCTCTGCGCCACCAAGCTCACGGAGTACAACAGCTTTGGCATAGCGATATTTGACCTCAACCACCTCAAGAAAACCAACGACGAATTCGGCCACCTTGCGGGCGACGAATTTATAAAGGTCTTCTCCTCCGCGCTCTGCAACATCTTCCACGACTGCCCCGTCTACCGCATCGGCGGGGACGAATTCGCGGTCATACTGCTTAACATCAGCGAGCATGTTGCCCGCGAGCGCTTCGTCCGCCTCGAAGCCGAGCTGGAGCGCTGCAGCAAGGAAAAGGGGCGCAGCATGAGCGCCGCCCACGGCTGCGCCTATTACGACGGCAAAGCCCTCTCCACCACCGCCGATATCTTCCGCGCCGCCGACAGAGACATGTATCTGAACAAAAAAGACGCGAGGTAATCGCACCCCGACGCTTCTCCCGAGTGCTTGGCGCTTTGCTCAAAATTATGCCGAACCGTTTTTCTTTTTATGTTGAAATTCGGGTATGTTTGTGGTAAAATTATAACAAGCAGATTCGGCAGGGCGCTGCGGCCTCTCCGAATGAAAAACGAAGGGAGCAACAACATGGATCTTAACACCACCACAATCGCCCAGGTTTTGGCGAACCCCAAGGCCTGCGAGGCTATGAACGCCATTGACCCCAAAATCCTCAAAAGCCCGATGGTAAAGCTCGTCAAGGGCAAGAGCGTCGCCCAAGTATTCTCCATGGTCCCGGACAGCAAAGTTGACGCCGCCACAAAAGCGAAAATCAAGGCCGCCCTCGAGGCCATCTGAAAAAGGACATACAGAAAAACCGCGACAAAGTCGCGGTTTTTCTAAGATTGTCAAAAAAGCGGTATCTACCCGCTTAAACACGGGGAAAAAGCTTGAAAACGGGGGCGACAGCCCCCTTTTCATTTTAAATTCCCGCAGCTGCGTTTTTTCTGTGTAGGCGCTTCAGGCGACGTGAAATTGCTTTATTCGCGGTTTTTTGCGGTTAAAATACTCTTACACTTATCTATCTGAAGGGGGCGGCATCGCCGTGACATATACGGATTGGGATATGGATTCCCAAGGAATGCGCAACATCAAAAATGCCCTGCGCCGTGCGGGCACGCTGTTTGGCGACCGAAATGCATACGAATGGAAAAGCGGCGGCAGCCTCGTCTCCGTCACCTTCCGCCGACTGAGAGAGGACTCGGAGGCGCTCGGCACGGCGCTTGCGGCAAGGGACGCCTTTGGCGCGCGCATCGCCGTCTGCGGCGGCAACTCCTATGAGTGGGCGCTCGCCTACATCACCGCGCTCGGCGTCGGCGTCGCCGTGCCGCTCTCCGAGGGGGAAACGGCGGCGGGGCTTGCCTGTGTCTGCCAAAAAGCCGAAGTCACCCTTGCCTTTGCGGACGAGGGAAAGGCGGCTGATTTTCCCGATGGGGTCGAGGTCTTCACCCTGCGGGCGGGACTTTCCGCCCTGCTCGACGAGGGGCGCGCGCTCATAGCCGCCGGCGACACGCGCTATACCGCCGCCGCGACGGATGACGCCGCCGTCTGCGAGATACTTTTTAACTCCCCCGCCTCCGCCGAAAGACGGGGCGCTATGCTGAGCCACAAAAACATAATGTCAGTCGTCTGCTCCGATTTTCCCTTCCTCATGGGGCTGCGCAGTCTCTGCGTCCTGCCCTTCTCGCTCGGGTTTGAGGCGGTGTGCCAGCTGCTCTCGGCGCTGATGCCGGGCGCGACGCTCTGTATCGCAAGCTCCCCCCGCCGCTTCGCGGCAGAGCTTTCGGAGTTTGAAGCCGCAAGCGCCTATATCGTCCCGCTTATTGCGGAGGAGCTGCTGGGCAGGCTTTCCCCCATGCTCGACCTCGCAAAAAGCCTTAACACGCTTGTCTGCGGCGGCGCGGCCTTGCCCGCCGGGCTTGAGGAGGCTTTTGAGGACAGGGACATACGGCTCATGAACGGCTATTATCTTTCCGAGTGCTCCCCGCTCGTGTCGCTCAACACAAACGGCGCCGCAGGCTCCGTCGGGCAGACGCCGGATTATTGCGTTGCCCGCGTAATTTATCCCGACGGCGACGGCGATGGCGAGCTTGAAATCTACGGAGAAAACGTCATGCAGGGCTACTGCAATGACCCCGAGGGCACGCGTGCCGCCATTACGGAGGACAACTGGGTCCGCACCGGCGACATGGGCAGATTTGACTTTGCCGGCAACCTCTACATAAGCGGAAAGCAGGAAAACCTCATCCGTCTCCCGAGCGGCAAGCGCGTCATGCCGGAGGAGCTGGAGGCGCGCGTGGCGCAATATCTCCCGATGGGCGCGCAGCTGCGCGTCTTCGCGGAAAGAAACAGGCTGACGGTCGAGGCGTACTGCGCGGGACGCGGGGATTTTGCGTCCGCCCTGCGCACGGCGGTCGAAAAGGCCAACGAGCTTCTGCCTCGGTATAAGCGCATTACAGACACAAAAATCGTCGCACAGCCGTTTCCCAAGACGGCGCTCGGCGAAATAATCCGTCGATAACACATAAAAAGAGGGTATACATATGAATGAAAAGCTCGATGTAAAAGCCGCCGAGCAAGAGCGCTCCGCCATGACGGAGCAGGAAAAGCTGGACACTCGCCGCCTCCACCCCGTCAACAAAACGCTGTTTCGCGCCATGGCGCTGCTGACAAGGCTGCTCTTTAAAAAGAAATACGGCGTCACCTTCACCTACGCCATCGACAGAGCGCAGTATCGCGACAAGCCCTATGTCCTCGTCTCGAACCACGCCTCGCGTGCGGACTATGTCTTCACGGGGCTTGCCATGTGGCCCGACGCATTCAATTACGTCGTCGGCTACAACGAGTTTTTCCGCGGGCATTTGGCGCGGCTGCTTCGCGCACTTCAGGTGGTGCCGAAGAAAAATTTCACGCCCCAGCCCTACGCGGTGAAGCAAATGCTGCGCATAATCAAGGAGGGCGGGCGCATCATGATAATGCCGGAGGGCATGAGCTCCATCTCGGGCGGGAGCCAGCCCTGCGCCCTCGGCGGCGGACGGCTGTTCAAGCGCCTTGGCGTGCCCGTGCTCTACACAAAAATCGCGGGCGGCTACCTCACAAATCCGAAATACTGCCTCGACGAGCGCCCCGGCAAGGTGGAGGTGACGGTTGACCTCCTCTTTTCCCCCGAGCAGCTTGAGGCGCTCTCCGCCGACGAGCTTCAGGCGGAGATGAACGCGAAGCTCCGCCACGACGATTACGAGTGGAACAAAACCGCGCGTGTGAAATACGACGGCCACGGCGAGATGGCAAAAAATCTGCATCAGCTCCTGTTTTGGTGCCCCAAATGCGGCGCGGAGCTGCAGATGCAGTCCGAGGGCAACAGCCTCACCTGCCGCGCCTGCGGCAACGGCGCGACCCTGAACGAATACTGCGACCTCATCCCGAACGGCCCCGACTGCGTCATTCCCGAGACGCCGAGCCTTTGGTTTGACGAACAGCGTGCACATGTGCGCGAGCTTGTCCGAAGCAGTGACTATGTCCTCACCGAGCACATAAAGCTTGGCGAGCTGCCAAAGCACGGCTTCCTCAAAAAGGACGACACCAGCATCCCCTGCGGCGAGGGGACGCTCACCCTAAACCGCGAGGGACTGCGCTACGACGGCACAAGAAACGGCGCACACTTCGAATTTTTCGTCCCCATAAAGCGCCTGCCGACCTACGGCATGTGCACGGATGTGTCGCGCTTCTACACCTTTGTGGACGGCGAATTTCTTGAGTTCTTCCCCGAGCGCGAATCTGCGGAGCTTTGGTTCATGGCGACCGAGGAGCTGCACCGGCAAAACGGCGGAGCTTGGCAGGACTACCCCGACAAGCTGCTTCGGTCAGGGAAATAATCCCCGCCGCACAGAAAATTTCAAAGCCGACAGGCGGGCGGGATATCCTGTCCGCCCTGTTTTTTTAAAATTTTTTCTCTTTCGTCAACACTTGGCCGTCGCCGTTCGTTATATGAGTGAAAGCAAGAAACGGAGGGACGCCGATATGAGGATACACAAAACACCGAAGCCGCGCAAGCGGCAGGAGCCGGAGGCGAAAGCCGAGGAGCCGCTGCGCTATGCCGCGCTGGAGCTGGCAAAAGAGCTGGCACAGAGAAGATAGACGGAGACGCCCACATGCTTGAGGAGCTTTACGAAAAATTTTATACGCCCCTTGAGCGCTTTTGTCTCTCGCTCACAAGAGAGCGCGCCGCCGCGGAGGACATAGCGCAGGACACCTTCATCCGCGCCATGGCGAACCTCGACACCCTCGCGGAGCTGTCCGAGCCGCAGCAAAAGGCGTGGCTCTTCAAAACGGCGAAGAATCTCTTTATCGACTCCGCCCGCCGTGCCGCAAAAGCTCGCGAGGACGAAGGCGAGCCGATGTACAGCGACGACCACACGCGCATAATGGTCTCGGCGCTCATGTCCCGACTGCCGGAGAGCGAGCGCGGCGTCTTTGCCCTGCGCCACTTTGCCGGCTATAACGCCTCCGAGATTGGCGACATGCTCGACCTGCCGCCCTCCACCGTGCGGGCTCGACTCGCCTCCGCAAGAAGAAAATTAAAGGCAATGTATTTTGACGAATGAGAGGAATTTATAATGACAGAAAACGAATTCTCCCTGTATACCCGTCGCGGCAACGGCGACACGGGCGCAAAAAACCTTGTGATAAACACGGCGCTCTGCGACGCCCGCAATGTCTCGGAGGAGACGCTGCGCGCTTATGACAGCATCACGATAAACGCCGCCGTCATCGCGACGACCGCCGCCTCCCGCGAGCTGCTCCACAAATACAACACCCTCATGGACGCGGGCGAGATTATAGACGTCCCCGCAAACGCGGAGTTCTCCGTCCAAAACGGCAAATATACCATCTCCGCATCGGACCCCGGCGGCAGCCCCGCCGTCCTCATCGTGAATGGCAAGCTCATCATCGAAAAGGGCGCACAGGCGGCGCTCGAGCGCTATATCTCGATACAGGTGAACGGACTTGTCACATATCCGCGCAGTCTCGCGCATCTCATGGGCAGGCTCAAGGTGAATGGCAGCACCGAGTGCTATCCGGACGACGCCGTCCTCTGCAAGAACACCTTTGTGCCGGATAAGGTCTTTGCCCTGCGGACAAAGGGCGGGAAATACTACGCAAAAAACCGCGTGGTTCTTGTGGACGCCGACCTTGACGTCGCCGCCCTCGCCGCAAAGGGCGTGGAATTTCTGACGGATACGGCGATAATCGCGGAGCCGCTGCTTGAGGCGGCGCTGCCCATGTTCGCCGAGGAAACCGCGGTAATCGGCGTCCCCGCCGGCTGTGCGTTCGTGGATGACGACGCCGAGCTGAGCGAGGCTCTGCTCCGCCGCGGCAGCGGCGCGCTCTGTGTTCAGGGCGACCTGAGCATCCCTGCGGAGGCGGGCGAGCTTCTCGCACAGCTGAAGTTCCTGCGCGTGTCGGGCAAGGTGCGCCTGCCCAAGCCGCTGACGGAGGCGTTCATGGCAATCGACGCGCAGTACGGCGGCCTGACCGTCATTCGCGGCACGCTCCTGAGCGGAAAGCAGTCCCTGCGGCTCGACAAATCGGCGCTTGAGCGCTGCACGGAGGGCGTGACCGTCGCGGACTGCGTCGAGCTGAATATCGCCGCCGACATCCCCACGGAGCTGATTCTCGAGCGGCTTGTCATAACGGACTGCGTGAATGTCCGCTGCACACCTGCGCAGCACGGCGCTGTGGAGCAGGTGTCGAGCGAGGTCGTGAATATCGACGACGAGGACGACAGCGTGACCTTCTCCGGCACCTTCGGCGGCGACGACACCCCCCGCGCCGAAACCCGCCTCGTCTTCGACAAACTCAAAGAAAACAAAATCATAAACGCAGCGAACTACGTAATGT
>JAVVTL010000073.1:5410-7116 GCA_036653715.1 Oscillospiraceae bacterium | reverse complement strand
CGCCTATATCGCCTCGAACGCCTGAGCGAGGTCGGCGATGATGTCTTCGACGTTTTCGAGGCCGGCGGACATGCGGACGAGGCCCTCGGAGATGCCGGCTTCCTTTAATTCCTCTGCGCTGTAGGGGGAGTGGGTCATGGAGGCGGGGTGCTCCAAAAGCGTCTCGGCGTCGCCGAGGGAGACGGCGATGGTGCAAAGCTTGCAGCTGTTCAGCAGCTTCGCGCCGGCGGCTCTGCCGCCCTTGACCTCAAACGCGAGCATTCCGCCAAAGCCGCGCTGCATCTGCTTTTTTGCAATCTCGTGCCCCGGGAACGAGTGCAGGCCGGGATAATAGACCTCCTCGACCTTCGGGTGCCGCTCAAGCCATTCCGCGATTTTCATGGCGTTTTCGTTGTGGCGCGCCATGCGAACATCCAGCGTTTTCAGGCCGCGCAGGACCAAATATGCCTCAAACGGCCCCATGACCGCGCCGGTCATGTCCTTCAGCCCGAAAAGGCGTACCTCGGTTATGAAGCTCTTTTTGCCGACGACAAGTCCGCCTATCACGTCGCCGTGACCGTTGAGGTATTTCGTGACGGAGTGGACGACAACGTCCGCGCCAAGCTCTATCGGGAGCTGATTATAGGGCGAGGCAAAGGTGTTGTCCACCATGAGGGTGATGGGGTGATTTGCCGAGTGCGCGACCTGCGCAATCTCCGCGATGTCCTCGACCTTGAGGGTGGGGTTCGCGGGGGTTTCGAGGTAGACGAGCGTGGTATTCGGCCTTATTGCCGCCTTCAGCGCCGCCGTGTCCGAGGTGTCGATGAAGCTGACGTCGACGCCATAGCGGGTGATGCCGCGGGAGAGATAGGCGTAGGTGCAGCCGTAGAGGATTTCGTCCGCAATGATGTGGTCGCCCGCCTTGCAGACCGACCAAATGGCGGAGGTGATGGCGCCCATGCCGGAGGAAGCGGCGACGGCGTCCTCGCCGTGCTCAAGAGCTGCGACCTTGCGCTCGAGCGCGGAGGTGGTGGGGTTGCCGAGGCGGGTGTAGATGTAGCCCTCCTCCTCGCCGGCAAAGCGCCTGCCGCCCTGCTCGCAGGTATCAAAGACGAAGGTGGACGTCTGATAGATAGGGGTCGCCAAAACGCCAAAGGGGTTCTTTTCGGCGCCGGCGTGGATGGCTTGTGTGGAAAAGCCGCAGTTTTCGAGTTCTTTCATACAAAATGACCTCCAAATTCGTTGTGTGGCTAAATCAATTGTAGTATATCACCAATTTCTTTACTTTGGAATACCCTTTTTTCAAGATTGGTGTTATACTTATTTCACGAAAATATGAAAGGAAGCGTCCACAATGAAAATTATTCACACAGATAAAGCCCCGGCGGCAGTCGGCCCGTATTCCCAGGCCATCGTCTCCGGCGCACTTGTCTACACGGCGGGGCAGATCGCGCTCGACCCTGTCACTGGCGGCTTGGTGGGCCACACAGCCGAGGCACAGACCGAGCAGGTCATGAGGAATCTTGCCGCCGTGCTGGCGGCTGCCGGCTCCTCGTTTGAGAAGGCGGTAAAGACCACCTGCTTCCTCGCAAATATGGACGATTTCGCGAGCTTCAACGAGGTCTACGGCGCGTATTTCACAGGCCGCCCCGCCCGCTCCTGCGTCGCCGTCAAGGGCCTCCCCAAAGGCGCACTCGTCGAAGTCGAAGTAATCGCCGAGCTGTAAT
>JAVVTL010000073.1:0-5310 GCA_036653715.1 Oscillospiraceae bacterium | reverse complement strand
GTTTTTACAGGCTAAACAAATCCCCTGCCGGGTATCCGGCAGGGGATTTAATGTTAGATGGTCTTTTGGGCGTTGAGCTTGACGCCGGGGCCCATGGTGGCGGCGGAGACGCAGCTCTTGATATACTGGCCCTTGGCGGCGGCGGGGCGAGCCTTGATGATGGCGGTGATAAGCGCATCGTAGTTCTCGAAGAGCTTATCGGCGCCGAAGCTGACCTTGCCGATGGGGCAGTGGATGATGTTGGTTTTATCAAGGCGATACTCGACCTTGCCGGCCTTCGCCTCGTGGATTGCCTGAACGAGGTTGGGGGTGACGGTGCCTGCCTTGGGGGAGGGCATGAGACCCTTGGGGCCGAGGATTTTGCCGAGACGTCCGACAGCGCCCATCATGTCCGGGGAGGCGATGACGGTGTCGAATTCAAACCAGTTTTCGGTCTGGATTTTCTGGGCAAGCTCGGGACCGCCGGCGTAGTCGGCGCCCGCGGCGAGGATTTCCTCGATGCGCTCGGGCTTGCAGAAGACGAGGACGCGGACGACCTTGCCCGTGCCGTTCGGCAGGACGATGGCGCCGCGGACCTGCTGGTCGGCGTGGCGGGAGTCAACGCCGAGGCGGACGTGCAGCTCGACGGTCTCGTCGAACTTCGCCTTGGCGGATTTGCAGACAAGCTCAAGCCCTTCTTTGGGGTCGTAGACAAGCTGCTTATCTATGAGCTTTTCGCTCTCTTTGTAATTTTTACCTCTGAACAATTTGTGTTCCTCCTAAAAATGTGGTTCGTCGGAGATTAATCCTCCCACGTGCCGGGCGCTTTCGACCGAGGCGGAGGAAGCGCACCAAGCTAAGGAGCGGGCATTTACTCGCCCACAATAACGCCCATGGAGCGGCAGGTGCCGGCTATCATGGACATGGCAGACTCTACGCTCGTGCAGTTGAGGTCGGGCATTTTCTGCTCGGCGATTTTGCGGAGGTCGGCCTGGCTGATGGTGGAAACCTTGTCCTTCTGGGGGACGGCGGATGCCTTGGCAAGGCCGCAGGCCTTCTTGATGAGGAGAGCCGCGGGCGGAGTTTTGGTGATGAAGGAGAAGCTGCGGTCGGAATATACGGTGATGACCACGGGGATCATGAGGCCGATATCCGCCTTTGTGCGCTCGTTAAAGTCCTTGGTGAAGGCGCCGATGTTGATGCCATATTGTCCGAGTGCGGGGCCGACGGGGGGCGCGGGGGTCGCCTTACCGGCTGCGACTTGGAATCTGATATAGCCGACTATTTTCTGTGCCAATTGGAAGCACCTCTTTCTGTTATTGTTTTACCGGCTCGACCTGGTCAAGCTCTAAATCGACGGGCGTTTCCCGCCCAAACATGGAGACGACCACGCGTACGCGGTCTTTTTCCGGCTCAAGCTCCTCGACAACGCCAAGGAAGCCCTCCAGCGGGCCGTCCGCGACCTTGACGGTGTCGCCCACGGCAAAGCCGAGGATGACCTCGTGGCGCTCGACGCCGAGGTCGTAGATCTCCTGCTCGGTGAGGGGGATGGCCTTGCCCTCCGTGCCGACGAAGCCGGTGGCTCCGCGGACATTTCGGACGAGATGCCAGCTCTCGTCGGTCAGGATCATCTTCACCAGCACATAGCCGGGGAAGACCTTGCGCTCGAAGGTTTTTTCACCTGCGTCTGTGCGCTCGGTGACGGTCTCAAGCGGAATTTTTACATCCTGAATGAGGTCAAGCATTTTGCGATTCTCCGCCGACTTCAGGATGGCGGCGGCGACTGTGTTTTCGTAGCCTGAATATGTGTGGATAACATACCACTTAGCTTCTTCAGCCATCTTAACCCACCAGGTTTATCAGGGCCTTTACGCCCATTGTGGCAAGCTGGTCAAAGCCCCAGATGACAACAGAGGAGGACGCCATCATGACGAGGGCGACCATGGTGTTGTTAAGAATCTGCTTTGAGGTGGGCCATATGACCTTTTTAAGCTCGCTCTTCATATCGCGGAACCACTTGGTAACACGCTTTCCAAAGGAGAGCTTACCCTCGGTTTTCTTGAGGGCTTCGGTGGTAGCCTTGGCGGGAGCGGGAGCCTTGTTTTGTTCAGACATTTTCACTCATCCTTTCCAAAGCTTTACTTCGTCTCGTTGTGGACAGTGTGTTTTCTGCAGCGGGAACAGTACTTCTTCATCTCAAGACGTTCCGGGGAGTTTTTTTTGTTCTTCTTGGTGAAGTAGTTGCGCTCCTTGCACTCGCTGCACCTGAGAATAACCTTGACTCTTGCGTCAGCAGCCATCTTATTCGGCACCTCCTTGTTTTATTTGCCGCCTTTGGCGGCCAGTTGCCTCCCTGAACAGCCGAAAAACGTGGTTTTCCGCTGCTTTTGAGCGACAAGCGCACAAAAACAGCCTGTCCGGCCGACAGGTAATACACAGTATAACACCCGCGACCGAACAGGTCAACATTTTTTTCGCCTTGTTTTCAGGGAATTTCAAGGAATATTAAAGGTAAAGCCGCTCAAAAGAGGCCGAGGGTTTTGAGCAGAAACAGCCAGCAGAAGACGGTGACCGCGCAGAGCGAGCTTGTGAGCACGACGATGTCGCCCGCAAGCTCGGCGTCGCCGCCCATCTGCTGGGTCATGACGAAGGAGGCGATGGCGTTGCCGGAGGCAAAGCAGCCGACGAGCGCCACGAGCGCCGTGCCGCGAAAGCCGAGCAGCACGGCGATTGGCAGCACTGCGGCGGGCAGGAGCACAAGCTTGCCGAAAACCGCCCAAAACAGCGGCTTTTTGTGCTTTGCAATGCCGGAAAAATTGAAGAATCCGCCCAGCAGAAAAAGCTGCAGCGGCGTGCCGACGGAGGCAAGCTGCCTCACAACGGAGTCGGCGGCGGTCGGCAGTTTTATCTTAAGCGCGAGCGCCAACGTGCCGAGGGCGGCACCGATTATGAGCGGGTTTGTGAGGATGGAGACGAGGGTTTTGCGCACAGGGACGCGCCCGCCGCGAAATACCTCGAGCGTCACCACGGCGAGGACGTTGAAGACCGGCACGACAAAGGCGATGAGCAGCGACACAATGCCAAGCTCCGAGGCGGGGACGAGCGCCGTCGCAATGGGCAGGCCGATGACGACGTAGTTTGAGCGGTATATGCCCTGAATCATGACGCCGCGCTGCTCGGGGTTCTTCACAAAGCGGGGGACAATGAGCGCGATGACGGCATAGGAGCCGAGCACGGCGGCGAGGGTAAAGAGAATAAGCCGCGGCTGTGCCGCGACGGAGAGGTCGGAGGAATAGAGGTTATAGAATACGACGCAGGGCATAAACACCCGAAAAACAATCTTGTTGAAGCGCGGTATGTCGTCCTCAAGCAGCAGCCCGATACGCTTTACGAAATAGCCGACGGACATGATAATGAACATCGGCAGCACGGCGTTCAGGCAGACAATAAAGTTCTCCAAAGCGTCGCCCCTCTCTATATATAATGTGTGCCGCATATGCGCGACGGACAAGGGCGCGTCTTACGGCACAAATGCACATCATATTGTAGTGCAAACGTACGGAGATTACAATAGCGTTTGCATCCCGCCGCGGCAAATGGTATACTATCGCCGATAAATACGGGAAGTGACACGAAATGAATTATCAGGAAGCGTTAAAATACATCGAGGGCGTCTCGTGGCTGGGGTCGAGGCCGGGGCTTTCGCGGATTTCCGAGCTGCTCTCGCGCCTCGGCAACCCGCAGGACGCACTCAAATACGTCCACGTCGCGGGCACGAACGGCAAGGGCTCGACCTGCGCGATGCTTGCCTCCGTCCTTCGGGCGGCGGGCTTCAGAACGGGGCTGTATACCTCGCCCTATCTCTGGAGCTTCAACGAGCGGATGCGCGTAAACGGCGCGGCAATCTCCGACGAGGCGCTGGCGGAGACGGTCTCCGAGCTTGCCGCCGCCGCCGAGGGAATGGAGGACAAATGCACCGAGTTTGAGCTTATCACCGCCGGCGCGTTCCTGTGGTTTAAGCACGAGAAATGCG
This sequence comes from Oscillospiraceae bacterium, assembly GCA_036653715.1. GTDB lineage: Bacteria > Bacillota > Clostridia > Oscillospirales > Oscillospiraceae > Scatomorpha. The sequence continues at coordinate 1,298 of JAVVTL010000073.1, read as the reverse complement.
ACGTCGTGGTGCTCGAGGTCGGCCTCGGCGGCAGGCTGGACGCGACAAACGTCATCAATTGCCCAGAGTGCGCGGTCATCACAAATATCGGCCTTGACCACACCGAGATACTTGGCGACACGACCGAGAAAATCGCCTTTGAAAAAGCCGGCATAATCAAGGGCGGGCCGACGGTGAGCTATGAGCAGACGCCCGAGGTCGCCGCCGTTCTCCGCGCCGCCTGCGAGAGCCGCGGCTCCGACCTGCGTTTTGCGGATTTTTCCGACATAATTCGACACGCGGACGGCGTAAGGGGTCAGGAATTCAGCCTTGGCGACGGCGCGCGCTACAAGCTCCCGCTTTTGGGCGAGCATCAGCTCCGCAACGCCGCCACAGCGCTCGCGGCGCTCGACGTCCTGCGCGAACGCGGCTGGCGCATCTCGGACAGCGCCCTGCGCCGAGGTCTGCGCACGGTTTGCTGGCCGGCGCGGTTTGAGGTCGTCATGGAGCGGCCGTGGTTCGTCGTGGATGGCGGCCACAACCCCCAGTGCGTCGAGACGACGGCGGAAAATCTCCGCCGCTATTTCCCGGAGCGGCGGCGCGTGCTGCTCATAGGCGTGCTGGCGGATAAAGATTGGCGCGCGATGCTGGACATTCTCGCGCCGGCGGCGGAGGCGTTTGTGGCGGTCACGCCGGATTCTCCCCGCGCTCTGCCGGCGGAGGAGCTTTGCGCGGAGCTGCAAAAATACGGCAAGCCCGCAATTTGGCGGGAGGGAATACGCGAGGGCGTCGTCGCGGCGATGGGCCTCGCCGGGCGGGACGGCATGGTCTGCTCCGTCGGCTCGCTGTACATGGCGGGCGCGACGCGCGACTGCTTCGGCCTGCACTGATGAAACGGGGGAAATTATGCGCATAATGGCGATAGATTACGGCGACAGGCGTATCGGCCTCGCCTTTTCGGACGAGACAAGGACCCTTGTCGGCGAGGCGTTCACCATGGAGGAATGGGACATGCCGCGCGCGGCGGCACGCATAACGCAGGAGGCGCGCGCGCGCAATGTGGCGCAGATAGTGCTCGGCCTGCCGCGCAATATGGACGGCAGCGAAGGCGTCCGCGCGGAAAAAAGCCGCGATTTCGCGGCCCTGCTTGAGGCCGAAAGCGCCCTGCCCGTCAAGCTCTGGGACGAACGCCGCAGCAGCGTCGAGGCGCACAATATCCTCCGCGCCAACGGGAAAAAAGAGATAAAACACAAAAAAACCATCGACGCCGTCGCCGCCGCCCTAATCCTCGAATCCTACCTCGGCTCCATGTGACCACC
>JAVVTL010000072.1:0-7147 GCA_036653715.1 Oscillospiraceae bacterium | reverse complement strand
AGGGCGGCGTCTGCTGTGGGGAGGTACTGCTCGCGCACAAGCTCGCACTCGCGGCGGAGGGTCATGGCGAAGACCTCGTCCTCAATCAGAGAGGCGTTTATGAAGATGTTTTGCTGGGAGGCGCAGAGCGCGGCGCGGCAAAGCTCCACGGCGACGCCGACGTCGGATATGGCGCTCTTGACGCCCTTTTCGGCAAGCTCGGAGAGCCTGCCAAGCGTCTCGCCGCAGGTATACATGACCTCGGTCGGGATGTAGCAGGCGACGCGGAGCGCGGAGTCCATGTGCTCGCGGCGCTTGGGGTCATCCTTGGGCAGGGACATGTATTTGGAGAGCGGCTGGAACGCCTTTGCGTCCTCGTCAATCAGGGAAATCATGTATTTGCGCGTGGCCTCGAGTTGCTCAAGGAGCGCCTTGACGTCGTCCTGCACGGCGGCGTATTTTGCCTTGCCTATGGTGAGATTGCAGACCATGCAGCCCAGCGCCGCGGCCATGGAGGCGGCATACGCACAGGCTCCGCCGCCGCCGGGGGTCGGTTCTGCGGACGCAAGCGCGGCGGTGAAATCGGAGAGAGTTTTGTCGGATGATTTTTCCATTTTTTGTTACTCCTTATATCAGATGGTCCTTGACAAAGGGAATTTTGGACAGCACCCACCAGCCGCAGAGGCTGAGGGCGAGCACCACGGCGGTCTCGAGCGGTATCTCGACAATCGGTGCAAAGAGGTTGACATCGAAGCCGATATAGCGAAATACCATGATAAAAAAGTGGTGTATAAGGTAGACGCAAAAGCTCGCCCTGACAAGCGTTTGCAGGCGCGGGGAGGCTTGCAGGTCGCGGGAGAGGATGCGCACAGCGCCGAATATGCCGATTGACATGAGCGCGGGGCCGGGGGACATGCCCTCCATAAAGTCGAGCACGACAGCGCCGGAGAGCTTTGTCGCAAGGAGGGTGCCGCCGAGGGTGATGACAAGGCCGACGGCAAAGGCGGCGACATAGCGCCACAGCCGCTCGGGGCGGACGGGGCGGGAGTACATGACCCAGCCGAGCAGCGCGTAGCCCACGGCGGACCAGGTCATATTGACAGCCGCCTGATTGAGAAGGCCGCTGAACCAATTGAAGGGGGGATACTTGAGCAGCAGCGGGAGGGCTATGCCGAGCGCGAGCCAAAGCCCCACGGCGTAGTCAAGCTCCTTATCCGTCGCGCCGCGCACAAGGGCGCGCAGCAGCGGCAGCGCCGCATAGACAAGCAGCAGTATTTGCAGGTAGTAGAGGTGGAGATGATGGTTCAGCCGCAGGGTCTGAACAACGGAGTTCCAAAGCCCGCCCGGCTCCCACCAGCCCATCATGACGTATTGTCCCACGACGGTGAAGATGTAGTAAGCCCACGCCCAAAACATCATTATAAAAAACACGCGCAGAAAATACTTTGACCAGAGCTTTTTGATGGGCAGCTCCCGCGCGGGGGAGAGCATGAGCGCGCCGGTGCACATGAAGAAAATCGGCACGGCAAAGCGCACAAGACTGTCCCAAAGCGTGCAGGACAGCCAGCCGAGTGTGAAGGGCGCGTAGCTCAAAACGCCCTGCCCCGAGACGTGGATGACGACCACGCCGACGCAGGCGATAAGCTTTAAAATGTCCGTGGCGGAGTCCCGCCGCTTGGCTTCAGTTTCCATGATAATACAGTTCCTTTATATCGGCAGAGTTTGCGGCCTTTGCAGAGAAAAAATCAAATTGTGTTCGGAGCGGGACATGTGCCCGCGGAGGCTTCACTTGGAGAGGGGGCGCTTAAAAGTCCCATGAAAATCCACACGAGCGGGACCACTATGCAAAGGCCGAGGCCAAAGAAGCTTTGGATAAAGTAGCATAGCAGGCCGCAGCCGAGGGCGGGGGCCGCGCCGCGCAGCCATCGGGCAAGGGAAAGGCAGCAGAGCGCGAGATAGGGGAGAAAGCCGAGCAGGCCGATATTCACGAGGTAATTCAAAAACTCGTTGTGGGCGTTGTCCACATGGACGGAGAGGGTGAGGCCGGATTCGGGCACATAGCGCGAGAAATCCACGGCGGAGCGCAGGGAGAGCGTGTCCGGCCCGCCGCCAAGGAGCGGGCGCTCGCGGATGAGCATCAGCGCCTCCCGCCATATGCGTATGCGCGAGGAGCCGAAGGAATCGCGCAGGTCGCCGTGCAGCACGCGCGACAGCTCCCAAACAGAGCCTGATTCCCCCTGCCAATTATAGACCACAAGAAGCCCCGCAATAACAAGCGCGGCTGAGAGCGCGATAAAGAGAGCCGTCAGACGGCGGCGCTTAAAGCGATGGTTGACATAATATGGAACGCATATCAGCGCGGCGAGGGGCAGGGCGAGTGCGCCGGAGGCAACGCCGGAGCGGAGCAGGACATAGAGACAGAGTGCGGCGGGAAGCAGCAGAAGCTTTGCGCGACTTTCCTTCGCAAAAAAGGCGGAGGCGACAAAAACGGGGATACAGAGGGAGAAAAAGGCCGCCAATAAATCCGTGTTGCCGATGGTGCCAAGAAATGCGCCGGAGTATAGGATGCCGGAATCGTAATAGGAAAGCCCGTCGGGAAAGAGCCAAGCCGCGTTTACATCGGAGAGCTGCAGGATGGCAATGCAGCTGCAGACGGTGGCGGATACGGCGAGCAGGTTGACATAATATGGTTTGACCTCTCCGAAGGCGGAGATGGCAAGGAATATGAGCGCGTAAAGCAGGAGGGTCAAAAGACCGTCCCAGCGGGAGGCGCCAAGGAGCGTTTCGCTCCCGAAGGGGGAGAGCGCGGCGGAAAGGCAGGCCGCCGCCGCAAAGGCCATGCAGCAGAGCTGCGGAGCCGTGGGTTTTTTGAGGGCGGGACGCCGCCAAACAAGGCAGACGGCGAGGGCGAGCAGCCACAGAAGGGTCGCTCCCGCGAAAAAAGCAAATTTGGAGAGGGTGAGCGCGGCATAGCCGTGAAAGCCCGTCCAAACAGGGAAGACGAGCAGCATCAGGCATATGTATTTGTCTGTGAGCCAACGAGCCTCTTTCATAATTTGGATTTTAACATATTTGCGGCTTGCACGCAACAGCGCACTGTGTTTTAATGGCCTGGGGGAATGCTTATGTATTTTGACACACACGCGCACTATGACTGTGACGCATTTGATGCGGACAGGGAAGCCGTCTTGGCGGCTCTGCCGTCGCAGGGCGTCGCATATATCGTCGATCCCGGCTGTGACGGCGCATCGTCGCTTGCCGCTTTGAGAATAGCGGAGAGCCACAGCTTTGTCTATGCCGCCGTCGGCTGGCAGCCGGAGGAGTGGGCGAGCTGGGACGAAAACAGCCCCGCGCTTCTGCGCGAGCTTGCCGCAAGCCCAAGGGTCGTCGCCATAGGCGAGATTGGTCTGGACTACTACTGGGACAAGAGCCGCAAGGCCCTGCAGGGGGAGATGTTTCGCGCGCAGCTTGGCATCGCTTCGGAGCTTTCTCTGCCCGTCATTGTCCACGACAGGGAGGCGCACGCGGATTGTCTTGCCATGATTGCGGAATTTCCCGAGGTACGCGGGGTGTTCCACTGCTTCTCCGGCTCTGCGGAGATGGCGGCGGAGCTTGTGAGCCGCGGCTGGTATCTCGGCTTTGACGGCCCCGTGACCTACAAGAGCAACAAAAAAGCCGCCGAGGTGCTCGCGCACTGCCCGACGGAGAGGATTTTAATAGAGACGGACAGCCCCTATTTAAGCCCGGAGCCGTTTCGCGGCAAGCGCAACGACTCGTCACGCCTGCCGTATATCGCCGCGCGCATTGCGGAGCTAAAGGGCATGGAGCCATCCGAAATAGCCGCCATAACCCTCGAAAACGGAAAACGCCTGTTCGGCATATAATCAGCATGTCAAAAAGCATGTTTTTTAGCGGAATAAATTAAACTCCCGGTCGCAAGACCGGGAGTTTTCAGATTAAAGGAGTTATTTCGCGACGGCGTCCTTAAGAGCCTTGCCGGCCTTGAACAGGGGAACGCGGGTGGCGGGGATATTGACCTCTTCCTTGGTTCTTGGGTTGCGGCCGATATGCTCGCTGCGGTTTTTGACGTCGAAGCTGCCGAAGCCGACAAGAGAGACTTTCTCTCCGGCGACAAGCTCGGCGGTGATTGCCTCGAAGGTGGCGGCGATGACTTTTTCGGTATCCTTTTTGGAAAGGCCTGCCTTTTCGGCGACGGCGGTTATGAGTTCTGCCTTGTTCATTGGTAATCCTCCTGAAATTTCTGTTTAGTTTAGTTTATGAAGAATTTGCCCGAAGGCAAAGTTCCTACCTTTTGACGGGGACCGGCTCCTTGCCCTCAAGGTCGTGCCGACCCTGCTGATAGATTTCCTCCATCTCAAAAAGAGACAGCTCGGAGAGCGGACGCCCGAGCTTTGCCGCGCCGTTTTCGAGGTAGCGGAAGCGGCGGATGAATTTTTCGCAGGCCTTACGCGCCGCATTCTCGGGGTCGATGCCGTAGAAGCGGGCGACGTTTACGACGGAAAAAAGCGCGTCGCCGATTTCCTCCTCGATGTTCGGGAGGTCGTCTGCGTCTATGCCCTGCTGCAATTCGTCGGTCTCCTCGCGGAGCTTTTCCATGGCACCCTGCACGACGGGCCAGTCGAAGCCCTGCTTCGCGGCCTTGTGCTGGATTTTTTCGATGCGTGAGAGGGCGGGGAGCGCCTTCGGGACTCCGTCCATTACGGAGGCAACGGTTTCCTGTGCTCTGTCGCCGCGCTTTATTTTTTCCCAGTTGTCAAGGACTTTATCCGCTGTGACGGCTGAAACGTCCGCAAAGACGTGGGGGTGACGATGGACGAGCTTTTTGCAGGCGGCGTCCGCCACGGCGTTAATGTCGAAGCCGCCGGACTCTTTTTCCATTTGGGCGTGGAAAAGCACCTGCATGAGCAAGTCGCCAAGCTCCTCGCAGAGATGCTCGCTGTCACCTTCCTCGATGGCCTCATAGGTTTCATAGGCTTCCTCGAGCAGGTTGCGCTTGATGCTCTCGTGGGTTTGCTGCCTGTCCCACGGACAGCCGCGCTCCGAGCGCAGATAGGCCATAAGGTCTATATAGTCGTTTAGGTTGTAGCTTTCTTTGCACACAAAATCTACCATACTTCAGCACCTTCTGCAAGTATTTTTTCAATTAACCGTTGAAAATACAAGACTTTTTCGTTATGTTACCTGATTTTAAGGAGTTTTGCGATTCTGTCGCCCTTGGGGATGAGCTTCATGTCCTCGAGCGTCACGGCACGGGTTACGACGATGGCGGCGACATAGACCAAAACCGCGGCCAAAATGGCGACGAGCATAGAAAATTCCATGCGTATGCGGCTTATGTCCGCGCCGCCAAGCAGGGAGCAGAGACCCGCGTTCACGCCCCAGGCGACAAGCCCCATGGCTGCGCAGGAGAGGGCGGGACGCAGGAGGATGCGGCCTATGCTCGGCTTTTTTTCGAGGCATTTGCAGAGGAAAAGGTGGTTCATGACGCACATGACCATATAGCAGCAGACGGTTCCGATGGGTGCGCCTAAAATATTGATGGCGGGGTCGGCGACGAGGAACCAGTTGATGGCAATCTTGACAAGGCCGCCGGCGAGCATGGAGAAGATGGGGTAAATCTCGTTGCCGTGCGCCTGCAAAATGGCGTTCTGCATGATGGCGATGCAGACGAAGAAGGAGGCGATGCCCATGATGGAGAGCAGCTCCGGCCCCGAGGAATGGCTGCCGGGGTAGAGGATGGTCATGATGGGATACGCCAAAACGGAGAGCCCAACGCCCATGGGCAGAGCCACGACGGTGCTTATACGCAGGGAGTTTTCCGCGATTTTAGCGGCTTCTCCGCGCTGTTTGCGCACCATGCAGGCGGCGATGGCGGGGACTATGCTGATAGTGAGCGGGGTTATGAAGGCGGCGGGGAGATTATAGAGGGTCTGCGCCGCGCCGTAGACGCCGTAAAGCACCTTGGAGTCGCCATATGAGAAGCCGGCGGCGTCCTGAAGTCTGCCCATGCAGAGGCCGGTGTCCACAAGGTTTATGACGGAGAGCACCGACGCACCGAGCGTGATGGGTATGCCGACCCGCATGAGCCTGCCGAGAATTTTCGCGCGGCTGTCCGGCACATCGGGGGAGGCGAGCGGCTCGTCCTTATATTTGCGGCGCTTGTAGAGGAACATATAGATGAGGGCGGCGAGTCCGCCGGCGGTGACGCCGAAGATGGCGCCGGCAGAGGCGACGGGAGTGCCCTTTCCGAGGCGAACGAAATACCAAGCGAGCGCAAGGCCGACGATGACCTTTACGAGCACCTCCAAGACTTGGCCGATGGTGGTGGGAATCATGTTCTCGTGGCCCTGACAGTAGCCGCGGTAGGCGCTCGTCAGGCAGACAAGAAGCACGCCGGGGGACAGCGCCCAGATGCTCTGAGCGGCCTCGACGTTGTTGAGGGCGGCGGCAAGCTCCGTCGGGAAAAGGTACATGAGCAGCGAGCAGACAACGCCGAGCACAAGGAACGTGAGCCATGCGACGGAGAAGGTTCTCCGCGCCTGCATGGGGCGGCCCTGCGTGTTTGCCTCGGCAATCATGCGCGAGAGGGCGACCGGAAGTCCCGCCGTTGCGAGCGTCAAAAAGACGTTGTAGACGTTATAGGCGGTGAGAAACAGCGCGTAGCCGTCGTCCCCGATGGTGTTCCTGACGGGGATTTTGTAAATCGCGCCGAGTATTTTCATTATGATGACCCCGGCGGCGAGAATGGTTGCGCCGTGGAGATAGTTTTGCTTTTTGGGTTCGGACATGGCGATTCCTCCCAATACCTGATATTGACGTCTGATTAGAATACATCAAAAAAATGAAAAAATCAAGCGTTCCTGCGGGGCGGCAATAATACAGGGGATTTTTTGTCTGCGGCATTTGTTGACTTGCGGAGGGATTCCTGCTAAAATAACAAACAGACCACAAAGTCTGTTTATCGCATACCTGCGATTGGATTTCGGAAATAAGCCTATATGGGAGCCGTGACCTTATGAAAAAACTTGCAGTAACACTTTTGACCCTGAGCATGCTGTTGCTCTGCGCCTGCGGAGCGGCAAAGCCGGAGGCGGAACAAACGGCAGCGCCGCAGACTACGGAGGCACCGACAGAGACTCCCGCCGCA
>JAVVTL010000071.1:0-7464 GCA_036653715.1 Oscillospiraceae bacterium | reverse complement strand
ACGATAATCAAATCCATTCAACCGAATTTGTTTTCGTTTGGACAATTCCATCTTAAACCTCATAAACAAAAACTCGGAGAGTTTGCGGTTATTCGCCTACGACGATTTTCTTTGCGACGACGGCGAAGCGGCCGTTTTGGACTTGGTAGGAGCAGGTGGAGAGGGTTATGAGCTTATCGCCGTACTCGAAGTCAACGCCGGTGTCGTAGCAGCGATTTTCCTCGATGAAGGTCTTGTATTCGTTGAAGGCGGCCTCGTCCTCGGCGTCGATGAATTGGTAGTAGCGGAAGCCTTCTTCGTTTTTGTAGAGGATGCGGGAATAGAAGGCGGCGACGATTTCGTAGGTCGCTTCCTCGTAAATGGTGTCGAATTGGATGTATTTGTGCGCCTTCCAATATTTTTCGGAGGCGAAAAGGTCGAGGTCGCCGAACATGGCGGAGGACTGCATGTGGTGCCCGTAGATGAGGAGGTTGTCGGAGTTGAAGATGTCGCTCTTGGCGTCCATATAGAGGGTGCCGCGGTTGGAGTTGTTGCCATAGAAGTCGAGGTGGAGGTATTTGTCCGGCTCATCGGGCGTCAGCATGACGGCGTAGTCGATGGCGGTTTTGTCGAGCTTCAGCCAGCCGATGACGTCGGGGTTGCTCGCATAGAGCTCGCTGTATTTCGGGAGCACCTGATGCGGCGTCGGCTTCGGCGTGACGGCGGGGGTCGGCGTCTCGGAGGGCGCGGGAAGGGACGTCTCGGTCACAAGTCCCGAAACGCTCTCGTCAATTAGATTTTCGCGGTACTGACGGAGGAAGTACAAACCGAGCGCGACGACGCAGCCGATGAAAATCAGCGCGCAAATCAGAGTTATAATTTTTCTCAATTTACTTTTCATGGCAATATTATAGTTGCTTATACACTTTAAAGCAATACACAAGATGTCTGTTCACACAAAAAATCGAAAAGCTGTTGCAATTGCACGGTACAGCAACTATAATTATGGTGTATTACTGGGCGATGGGAGAACGGGCTATGAGCGAAAACATCATAAAAGTCAATATGTTGGGCGAATTCTCCGTGTCCGCCGACTCGGGCGGAGAGGCCGTATCCGACCGCAACAACAGGTCAAAAAAAGTATTGACGCTGTTGGAGTATCTTGTCACCTTCCGTGACAGGGAAATTCCGCAGAACGAGCTTATCGAGCTGCTCTGGCCGGACGATAACTCCGACGAGCCTGCAAATACCCTCAAAACCCTGCTGCACAGGGCGCGTGCCGCTTTGGACGAGCTTGGCCCCGGCATGGGCAAGGCGGCCATTGTCTGCCGCCGCGGTGCCTACGCCTGGAACAACGAGCTTGAAACAACGGTGGACGCCGAGGAATTTGAGCGGCTCTGCCACGAGGCACAGACGGTGGAGGGCGAGGCGCGGCTGGCGCGGCTGCTCTCGGCGGTGCGCCTCTATAGGGGCGACTTTCTTCCGAAATCCGGCGGCGAGCTTTGGGCAATGCCGATAGCTACATATTACCACAGCATGTACCTCAACGCCGTCCACGAGACGCTTGAGCTTCTGACCCGCCGCGCGCGCTTCGACGAAATAATTGCCATCTGCCAGCAGGCGGTCGCAATCGACCCCTTCGACGAACCGCTGCATCTTGTCATGATACAGACCCTCATGGCCTGCGGCATGCAGCAAAAGGCAATGACCCACTACACTCAGGTCACAGAGCTTTACCTCAACAAATTCGGCATCAATCCGTCTCCGGAGCTGACGGCCCTCTACAAAGAAATCGTCAAGGCCGAGAAAAGCACGGAGATGAACCTCAACATAATCCGAGACGAGCTTAGGGAAACCGAGACAAGGCAGGGCGCGTTTTTCTGCGAATATGAATTCTTTAAAGACATCTACAGGCTTCAGGCGCGCTCCTCGGCGCGCTCCGGCGGTGTTGTCCAAATCGCGCTTATCACCCTTATGGACTCCGCAGGTCACCTCCTTAACCGCAAGCAAATGACCCTCGCAATGTCAAGATTGCAGGAGGTCATCCGCGTCTCGCTCCGAAACAGCGATATATTCGCGCGTTTTTCCGTATCCCAATACCTCATTATGCTCCCCTCTGCCAGCTTGGAGGACAGCGAAATGGTCCTGCAGCGCGTGAGCGGCAATTTCCGCAGAGAATATCCGCATATGAGCGTCCTGCTCCATTACTCCTCGCTCCCGATGGAGCCAACGCTTTAGAGCGCGGGCAAATCCGCTTATCGGAGGGAACACAACCAATGAAAAAGTCGCTGAGACTTATTCTTCTCGCCGCCCTCGTGGCGGCTACCCTGTTCGGCTCACTTGCGACGGGGGCTTACGCCGCAACGCGGGAGGTATCCGCAAAAGCGCTTAATACCCTCGGCATGATGGGCGGCGTCGGCACAAATGCAGACGGCTCCGTAAACTTCAACCTCTCCGGCGCGGCGGACAGACAGACGGCGGTCACCATGCTGGTGCGCCTCCTTGGCAAGGAAGCCGAGGCGACAGGCGGCACCTATAAAACGCCGTTTTCGGACTTCGACGCATGGGCGAAGCCCTATATCGGCTACGCCTACAATAATGGACTCGTAAACGGCTCCTCCGCCACAACCTTTGGCGGTACGGGGCCTATAACCGCACAGCAATATATCACCATGCTCCTGCGCGCGCTCGGCTACAGCGATGGCGAGGGCGGCGACTTCACCTACGACAGCGCCTGCGAGTTTGCCGGCAAGCTCGGCCTGACGGACGGCACATACACAAATTCCACCAAGTCCTTCAAGCGCGGGGACGTGGCGCTCATATCCTTTTCCGCGCTGAAGCTCAAAATGAACGCCTCCGAAAAAACGCTCTATGCCACAGTCACCGGCAAGCCGGATTCCGACGTCGCCGCCGCGGAAAAATCCGCAGCCTCGGCTCAGCCGCCCGCCGAGGACCCCGCGACCCTCGTCAAAAACAGCGACGGCACGGTGATAATCGACTGGGCCTCCGCCGCGGGCGGGGTGGTAAAGGTCAGCGCCGCCGTTGCCGGCGAGCCGATTCTTGTCGTCAGAGTGACCTCCCCGAGCGGCACGAAAAACAACTACTACGACACCGAGGCCGACGGCACATGGCAGAGCTTTGTCCTTCCGGAGGGGAACGGCACCTATACCGTAACCGTCCTCAAAAACATCAGAAGCAACAGCTTCACCACCATCCATTCCTCCAAGCTCTCCGTAAAGCTCTCCTCCGACACCGCGCCTTTTCTCTGCGCGAACATCTTTGTGGACTACACGCAGACCACAAAATGCGTCCAACAGGCGGGAAAGCTCTGCAAGAACAGCAAAAAAGAGCTTGATAAGGTCGATAGCATCTATTACTTCGTGGTGAACAACTTCACCTACGACTACGACAAGGCCAAGACCGTTCAGGACGGCTACCGCCCGAACCTTGACACCGTCTGGGCGGCAAAAAAAGGCATTTGCTTCGACTATGCCTCCACCATGGCGGCAATGCTCCGCAGTCAGGGCGTGCCGACGAAGCTCGTCGTGGGCTATGCCGGCACGGCGTACCACGCATGGATAAACGTCTACACCAAGGAGACGGGCTGGATAGAGGCGGTCATCTACTTCGACGGCGCAAATTGGAAGCTGATGGACCCCACCTTCGCCTCCTCCGGCGGCTCGAAGACGCAGGACTTCATCAATAATCCCGCCAACTATTCCGCGAAATACGTCTATTAGAGAGGGTGGCAGCCATCAAAAAGAAGCTTGTGGACAACGACAGCCTTTCCGTCCTCTGTGCGGAGCTATGCGAAATTCTCCGCTCCGGCATCACGGTGGGCGAGGGGTTTTCACTCATCTCCGAGCAGGAGCGCGACAGGGAGCTGAAGGCGCTCTACGCCGCGCTCTACGAAAACACCGTGGACGGCGGCTCTGTGAGCAATGCAATGCGCGAGAGCGCAGCCTTTCCCGAATATATGCTCCGCATGATAGGCGTGGCGGAGGAAACGGGCGCTCTTGAGGGCGTCCTGTCCGAGCTTTCGGAGCACTACAGACGTCAGGCGCGGCTTCGCCGCACCATCCGCGCGGCGGTGGGCTATCCCCTGCTCCTGCTGGGAATAGTGCTCGTCGTGTTTTTTGTTTTTTTGACCGAGGTTTTGCCCGTCTTCGACCGCGTGTTCGCCCAGATTGGCGCGCGCATGATGCCCGTGGCGGAGGCGTTTTTGAATTTCGGCATTTGGCTTGCGGGCGCAAAATGGGCGATACTCGCCGTCCTTGCCGCCCTCGCCCTGACAGCCCTTGTCATCGCGCTTGTGCCGAGCCTTCGCGCCCGCGTCTCCGCCGCGTTTTCCCGCCTGTTCTCCAAAGGTGCGACGGGCAGGAAAATTTCCGCAGCGAGGATAGCCTCCGTGGTGGCGCTCGCCGTTACCGGTGCCTCCGATATTGGCGAGGCTCTCCAAATATCCTGCGAATTTGCCGAGGGCTTTGACAGCAACGCAAAGCTTGCACTTTGCAGCCGCCGCGTCGAAGCCGGCGAGAGCTTCTCGGCTGCCGCCCTTGAGACGGGGCTTTTTGAGCCGGCGTATTGCCGCATGCTCGCCATAGGCGAGCGCACAGGCTCGACAGAGCGCATGATGCGCGACGTCGCAAGCAGGGCGCAGGAGGACATGGAGGTCGCCGTGGACAGACTCACGGGGCGCGTGGAGCCGATTGCCGTCATAATCCTCTCGCTCTGCGTGGGGCTGCTGCTCCTGTCCGTCATGCTGCCGCTTGTGGGCATAATGTCCGCACTGTGAGGGAGAGGCCATGAGAGCAAAAAACATCCCGATAAGCCTCATAATATCGCTGGCGCTCATGCTCTGCGTGCTCGCCGCCGCAATCCTCGGCATAAGAAGCGCGGACGGCGCAAGGAGCGACGAGGCCGCCCGTGTTTTGGCGGACAGCGTCCGCCGCGCCGCCGTCCAGTGCTACGCCGTGGAGGGCGAATACCCCGACACGCTCGATTACCTCCGCGAAAACTACGGCGTCTATGTCGATGATGCCGAATTTGCCGTATTCTATGACATATTTGCCTCAAACATCATGCCCGACGTGACCGTGGTGAAGCGATGAAAAAGAAAAATTACGGCTTTGACGTCATGGGCGGTCTGCTGCTGATATGCGCCTTTGCCGCCTGCCTGTTCTTCACCCTCGCCGCCGGCGCGGGCATCTATAAGGACGTCTCCGCCGTCATGGACGAGCAATACGGCGCGCGCACGGCGATGGGCTATGTCACGGCGAAGCTGCATCAGGCGGACGCCCTCGGCAGGGCGGAGCTTTCGGAGCTTGACGGCGTGCCCGCCCTCCTCATACGCGAGGAGCTGGACGGCGTCGCCTATACCACCTTCATCTACTGCTGCGACGGCTACATAAGCGAGCTTTTTTGCCCCGCAACCGAGAAGCTTGCCCCCTCGGACGGCCTGCCCGTCATCCCGGCGGAGGAACTGAAATTTTCCGCCAACGGCAGCCTGCTGCGCATAGACTGCACGACCGCGGCGGGGACGGACAGCGCCTATGTCGGGCTTGTGTCCGGGCTTGGAGGCGCAAAATGAGAGAGCGCTCAAAATTGCCCGTGCTCCTCACGGAGCTTGTAATCATGATACTCATATTCTCCCTCTGCGCGGGCGTGTGCCTCTCCATCTTCGCCTCCGCGCGGAGAATCTCTCGCGAGAGCGGCGAGCTCTCCGAGGCGGCCTCCCTCGCCCAGTCGGCTGCGGAGGTATACCGCGCCTCAAGAGGCGACCTCGCGGCGGCCGCCGCCATTCTCGATATGCAAAGCGACGGCGCGGGCTACGTCCTGCATTATGACGCGGCCTGGAACCCGTCGGCTGACGGCGAATACGCCCTTTTCATCGGCGCGACGGCAGAGGACGGCGCACATATTGACGTTACCGGCGGCGGGGAGACAATCTTCTCGCTCGATGTAAAGGCGGTGCGCTATGGCTGACAGGGGCATTGGGCGCGGCATAAACATCGGAATCACCTCCGTGGTCGTCATGTTTGTCGCCATTGCGCTCACCATATTCGCCGCGCTCACAGTCTCCACCGCCTCGCAGGAGAAGAAGCTGGCGGAGAAATTTGCCGTCTCCGTGACGGATTATTGGCGCGCGGACGCCGAGTGCGCGGAGCTTGCCAATGCCTTCGGCGCTCTGCATGAGAGCTCTGCGGACCTGCAAGCCGCAGAGCGCCTCGCCGCCGCCGAGGGCGCCGTCTGCCGAAGCGAGGGGGAGGACAGAATAATTTCCTTCAGCCGCGATATAAGCGAAAACGCCGTCCTGCGCGTCACCCTGCGCATAGGCGGGGCATTCAAAATCGAGGAGTGGCGCATGGCGGCAGAGGACTCGGACTGGTCGCCGGACACCTCAATCCCCGTCTGGCAGGGGTAATAAGGAGCATTGAAATGAAGACGTTTTTTGAGAGCATACAGCTTGCGTTGGAGAAAAAGGCCTCCGATGTGTTCATAATAGCCGGTCAGCCGCTGTCCTACAAAATCGGCCGCGAGCTTGTGGAGATAGACGACGAGCGCGTCATGCCGGAGCACTCCGAGCGCCTTGTGCGCGAGGCCTACGCCCTCGCCGCGAGGGATATCGGCAGGCTTGAGGAGACCGGAGACGACGATTTTGCCGTGTCGGTGGCGGGCGTGTCGCGCATGCGCGTCAACACCTATAAGCAGCGCGGCTCGCTCGCGGCGGTCATCCGCCTCGTGCCCTTCGGCATACCGGACTACAGGGACATAAAAATCCCGGAGCAGGTGATGGACGCCGCAAAGGTGAAGCAGGGCCTCGTCCTTGTAAGCGGCACCGCCGGCAGCGGCAAATCCACCACCCTCGCCTGCCTGATAGACAGAATAAATCACACCCGCGGCGGTCACATCGTGACGCTTGAGGACCCGATAGAATATCTCTACCGCAACGACAAATGCGTCATCAGCCAGCGCGAGGTCAAGATAGACACGGTGGATTACGTCACCGCAATCCGCGCCAGTCTGCGGCAGGCGCCCGATGTTATTCTGCTTGGCGAGATGCGCGATTTTGAAACCATTCGCACGGCATTGACAGCGGCGGAGACGGGGCACCTTGTGCTCTCCACGCTCCACACCAAGGGCGCGGCGAACACGGTGGACAGGATAATCGACATTTTCCCGCCGAATCAGCAGCAGCAGATACGCGTCCAGCTCGCCTTTCTTTTGCAGGAGGTCATCTCCGAGCAGCTCATCCCGACGGTTTCCGGCGGCGTCATACCGGTGTTTGAGGTCATGATGGTGAATAACGCCGTCAGGAATCTCATCCGCGACGCAAAGCTCCACCAGATAGACAGCGTCATCTCGACCTCCGCCGCCGAGGGCATGATAAGCATGGATAACAGCCTCACCGAGCTTTTCCGCCGCGGCACCATAACCCTCGAAACCGCCATCGCCTTCGCCATGAACCCCGAACTGATGGCAAAG
>JAVVTL010000070.1:0-7690 GCA_036653715.1 Oscillospiraceae bacterium | reverse complement strand
AAGCTTGCGTCGTATTGGTCGCGGGATTCGGGGAACTCGTCGGGGTGGCCGAGGTGGATGAGGCCGAGCGGGACGACGTGCTTCTCAAGGCCGAGAATCCCCTGAACCTTTTCGACGTAGGCGGCGTCCGGGTGTATGCCGCACCAGCAGGTGCCAAGCCCGATTGAGACGGCACCGAGCAGGATATTCTCGACCGCCGCCGAGCAGTCCTGCACCCAGTAGTCGCTGATGGGCGCGGGGAGCGCGCGCTCGATATCGCCGGCGATGACGAGGATTACGGGTGCCGCACGGTTCGTGAAGCGCCCAACGCGGCGCAGCTCGTCCTTGACCGTCTCGCTTCTCACGACATAAAATTCCCAAGGCTTCCTGTTGCAGGCGCTTGGGCCGCTCATGGCGTAATGCAGCAGCAGGTCAAGGTCTGCGTCCGACACCGGCTCTGTCGTGTACTTGCGCACACTGCGGCGGTTGTACATTGCTTCCTTCAGTTCCATGCGGTACCTCCCATAAATTTTTTGATTATCTCACAGCGGCTGTTTTACCGCGGGCTTCTTCAAAAAGCTCAGCTTCGTCTCGGATATGAGGACGGCGGCAAAGATGAGGACAAAGCCCAAAACCACACGCCCCGTCAGCAGCTCGTCGTAGAAAATCACGGAGAGCAGGGTGCCGAAAACCGCCTCGAGTGTCAGTATGATGGAGGCGGACTGCGGAGAGGTATAGCGCTGTCCGAAGCCCTGAAGCAGAAAACACACGCCCGTGCACACGATGCAGAGATAGGCTGTGTTCAGCCAAGCCGAGGTCGGCACGCTGCTCGGAAACGGCGAGACGAGCGGCGCGCAGCAAAGACACAGCAGTCCCGCGACGGAAAGCTCCACAAACGTCAGCAAAACGATGTTTCTGCCCTCGACCGCCCTGTCGATAACGATGATTTGCAGGGCGTAGAAGATGCCGCAGAGCATTGTCAGCCCGTCTCCGAGGCCGAGGCTGAGGTCGCCGTTCAGCGACACCAGCGCCATTCCGACGACGCAGATGAGCGCGGCGGAGGCATTGTAGCCGTCAGGCCGCTTTTTGTAGATAAGCCAGCAGAAAAACGGCACAATCACGCAATAGGTCGAGGTGAGGAAGGCGTTCTTCCCCGGCGTCGTATATTGCAGGCCGAAGGTCTGGGTCACATAGCCCAAAAACATGAGCACGCCGATTATGGCGCCCTGCTTGAGGTAGCCCATGTCGAGCTTTTTAAGCTCCTTTGCACCAAGGAGCAGCATCAGCGCCGCCGCGCCGATAAAACGCAGAGCAAGCTCCCAGAATACGGGGATGCTCTCAAGTGTGAGCTTCAGTATCACGAAGGACGAGCCCCAGATGAGCGTGGCACCCAAGAGCGCCAGCCTTCCGAGGCCTACTCGGTTATCTTTTTCCATGAACCCTTATTCTTCCTTTTTCATATGCTCTGATGCGACCCGCAGCATGAGCTTTTTAAGTCCCGCGGTCTCGAAGCTTATTTCGACGAGCGCGTCTCCGCCCATGGGCTTCAGCGATTTTATCTCGCCGCGTCCGAAGGCAGTGTGGATGATTATATCGCCGGTTTTGAATGCCGGTGCGGCCGGCGCGGCCTTTGGCGGCGGGGACATGCCGACGCCCTGCTGCTTCGGCGTCTGCGCCGGCGAGGGGTTCCGCGCGGCCTGACTGCTGCGCGGCGGCTGATAGCCCGCCCTGTCGAGGTGCTCGGCGGGTATCTCCTCGGTGAAGCGGGAGGGCAGATTCATGCTGGTGCGCCCGAAAATCATGCGCTGTCTCGCGCAGGTGAGGCAGAGTCGCTTGCGCGCCCTTGTGAGCGCGACGTAGCAGAGTCTGCGTTCCTCTTCCATCTCCTCCGGCTCGCCTATGGCGCGCAGGCCGGGGAAAATCCCCTCCTCCGCCCCGACGATGAAGACGTTGTCGAATTCGAGGCCCTTGGCGCTGTGCATGGTCATCATGACGGCGCAGTCGGCATTTTTGTCGTAGCTGTCGAGGTCGGTATAGAGGGCGACTTCGTCCAAAAATCCGGCAAGGGAGGCGTCGCCCGTCTCTTTTATGTAGCCGAGGATGTTGGTTTTAAGCTCTGAGACGTTCTCGATTCTGGCGAGATTCTCGTCCGAGCGCTTTTCGGAGAGGGCGCGGATATAGCCGGTTTTTTCGATGATGGCGTCGTAAAGCTCGTTTAGCGGCGTCTCCTTGGCAAGCTCGCGCAGGTCGTTTATGAGCTCGGCAAACTTGAGCAGCTTTGCCATTGCCGCGCGCGGCAGCTCCTCGTGCTCGTCCGCGCGGGAGAGGATATCGAACATCGGCTTTTCGGCGGCTGTGGCGGCCTCGCGCAGAAGCTCCACGGTTCTGGCACCTATGCCGCGCTGGGGTGAATTTATGATTCTTGTGAGACGCAGGTCATCTGCGGGTGAGGCTATGACGCAGAGATAGGCGAGCATATCCTTGATTTCCGCCCTGTCGAAGAAGCGCGTGCCGCCCACGACGCGGTAGGGCACGCCGTTGCGCTTGAAGGCAAATTCAAGGCGGTTCGACTGCGCGTTCATGCGGTAGAGCACGGCGTTATCGCGGAAATTGCCGCCCTTGCCGTAGGCGTCGATGATGCGCGAGGCAACATACTGCGCCTCGTCGTCCTCGTTCTGTGCGGCGTAGAGGAGGAGCTTGTCGCCCGCGCCCGCGTCCGTCCAAAGGGTCTTGCCCTTGCGCTCGGTGTTGTTTTTTATGACGGCGTTCGCCGCCGCGAGGATATGGGCGGTGCTGCGGTAATTTTGCTCCAGCCTGATGGTGCGGCAGCCCTTGTATTCGTCCTCAAAGCTGAGGATATTTTCGATGGTCGCGCCGCGGAATTTGTAGATGCTCTGGTCGTCGTCGCCCACGACGCAGATGTTGCCGCGGCTGCCCGTCAGCATGGAGGCAAGAAGATATTGGAGGTTATTTGTGTCCTGATACTCGTCTATGAGGACGTAGCGGAAGCGGCGCTGATAATACTCGCGCACCTCCGGATACTCGCGAAGCAGGCGCACGGCGTTATAGAGCAGGTCGTCGAAATCCATCGCGCCGGCGTCGAACAGGCGCTTGGCGTAGGCGCTGTAAAGCTGTGCGATTTTTCTCATGCGGGGGTCGCCGGAGTCGCCGTGCTTTTTGGCAAAGTCCGCAGGCGAGAGCAGCTCGTTGCGCGCGGCGTCCAGCCGATTCAGGATGTCCTTGGGTGGATAGGTCTTATCGTCCAGGTCCATCTCCTTGATGATGGCCTTCATGACGGAGAGCCTGTCCGAGGTGTCGTAGATGGTGAAGTCCTTGGGATAGCCGAGCTTGTCGGCGTCGCGGCGCAGAATGCGGACGCAGGCGGAGTGGAAGGTGCGCGCCCAAATGTCCCCCGCCGCCGCTCCGAGCATTGCCTCGAGGCGCGTTTTCAGCTCATCCGCCGCCTTGTTCGTGAAGGTGATGGCGATGATGCGCCAAGGCTCCACGCGGTCAAACGCCGCGATGGCGCGAGCCGCTTCGGACGGCCCCGCCTCGAGCACGGCAAGCCCGTCCTCGTTTGCGTCGTCGGGCAGCTCGTCGCAGTCGGAGGCGCGGCCGAATTTCAGCAGATTCGCGATGCGGTTTATGAGCACCGTGGTCTTGCCGCTGCCGGCTCCGGCAAGGATGAGCAGCGGCCCCTCCGTCGCCATAACGGCATTGCGCTGCATCGGATTGAGGCGCGCAAACTCGGCCTCTATGACCGCCTTGCGCGCCTGCACATATCGTGTTTTAAAATCATTATTCATAGCCACACAGTTTAACACATATTGCCCGCGCACGCAAGAGGCGGATGCTGACAATGCTTCAGTTCAGCAGCTCCCGCAGCCGCTCCACGGCGCGGCGCTCGACGCGTGACACCTGCACCTGCGATACGCCGAGCACACGCGCGGCGGCGTCCTGTGTCATATCGTGGAAAAATCTGAGCGCCACTACCTGCCGCTCCCGCTCCGGCAGGGCATTCACCGCCTCGCGCAGAGACACGCGCTCCACAAGGCGCTCCTCCTGCCCATAGTCGCCCAGCACCTGCTCGAGGGTGAAGCCCTCCTCCCCCGTCTCGCGCTGGAGCGAATCGGCGGGGCCTGTCGCCGTCTCGCACATGGCTATTTCCTCCGGCGGAAAGCCCGTCTCCGCCGACAGCTCGGAGAGCGTCGGCTCTCTGCCGAGGCGCTGCTCGAGCGTTATCCGCGTCGAACGCACGGCCTGCGCCTTCTCCTTGATGCCGCGGCTGACCTTTACTGCGCCGTCGTCGCGGAGAAATCGCCGTATTTCCCCCGATATTTTCGGCACGGCATAGGTGGAAAACTGCGTCCCGTAGCTCTCGTCATAGCCCTCTATTGCCTTCAGAAAGCCGACGCAGCCGAGCTGATACAGGTCGTCGGAGTCCACGCCCCTTCCGAAAAAGCGGCGCGCTATGCTCCATATGAGGCCGGAGTTTTCCACCACCATGCGCTCGGCGGCCTCTCTGTCCCCGCCGTGGGCGGAGCGGAGGCACTCGATGGCTTCGTTTGTCATTTTGAGCCTTTTTTGGGCTTTATCGCCCTCACCATTGTCACCGTCGCGCCCCTGCCGGCGGCCGAGCGAACGCGGAGCTTGTCCATAAAGCTCTCCATGATGGTGAAGCCCATGCCGCTGCGCTCCTCGCCGCCCGTCGTAAAGAGCGGCTCACGCGCCTTTTGGACGTCCTCAATGCCGCGCCCCCAGTCCTTTACGACTATCTCGAGCCTGCCGCCGCCCATGATGCGCATTCGCATCGACACCTTGCCCAGCTCGTCCGGATAGGCGTGAACGATGGCGTTCGTCACCGCCTCGGACACGGCGGTCTTGATGTCGCCCAGCTCCTCAAGCGTCGGGTCAAGCTGTGCCGCAAAGGCCGCCGCCGCCGCTCTCGCAAAGCCCTCGTTCGCACTTCGGCTCGGGAATTCTATTTTTATGTAGTTTTCACTTTTCATACTCTGTTCTCTCCTTTTACAGAAACCACGCGGTCTATACCCGAGGCGTCTATCACGCGCAGCGGCTGCTTTGCCGGATTCTGCACGGAGCAGCGCCCGCCCGTCTCTCTCATGCGCTTTTCAAGCTTTAATATGAGCGCTATCCCGGAGCTGTCCATGAACGTAAGCTCCGACATGTCCAGCACGGAGTCACGGGGCAGAAATTCGTCCAAGTAGCCGTCTATGGCGCGCATTGCGTCCCTCGCGCTGTGGTGGTCAAGCTCCCCGGCGAGACGCAGCTCGAGCCTCCCGGAGGTGTAATTCGTTGATATTTTCATGCTTTTCAGACCTCCCTCCTTCTGCTATTTTAAGCGGCGCGACGGCAGAAAGCAGTCGAAGCCTGTCGCCCTCTCCATTATTTGCCCAATATTGAAAAGCAAGATATATTTATCGTTATTCGATAAATATATCTTGCTTTTCGTGATGCCTTGTGTTATTCTCCATGTGAAAGGGAGCTGATTTTCTTGAAACAAAAGGAATTATCCGTCTATCTTCGGGCAATCGTCATACTCGGCGCTTTCTGCGTACTTATGCTCGGCGGGCTTATCGCGCCGGAGCTTGGGCGGGAGTTTGCCCAAGGCAATCCGGAGATTGCATATATGTTTTGGCCCTGCCTGATTTTTATTTGGATAACGGCTGTACCCGTCACTGTTACGCTCGTCCTCGTCTGGCTGATTGCCGTCGAGATAGGCCGCGACAACAGCTTTTGCCTCGAAAACGCCGCGCGTCTTCGGACGATAAGCTTGTTGGCGGCTATTGACACTGTGCTCTATTTTCTCGCCGCGGCGGTGCTCGCGGGCCTGAAAATGCTGCATATCAGCATATTCATCCTCATATCCGGCATAATCGCCGTGGGCGCGGCATGTATCGTCACCGCCGCCGCGCTCTCGCATCTCACCCGCAAGGCCGCCGACCTCAAGGCCGACAGCGACCTGACCATATGAGGTGCCGATATGATAACTGTTAACCTTGACGTCATGCTCGCAAGACGCAAAATGTCTCTCACCGAGCTTTCGGAGCGCGTCGGCCTCACGATGGCAAACCTCTCCGTCCTGAAAACCGGCAAGGCAAAGGCCGTGCGCTTTTCCACGCTCGAGGCGCTCTGCCGCGCTCTCGCCTGCCAGCCGGGGGATATCCTCGAATTCTCGGAGGATATCCAAAATGAATGAAATACAAAAAATTCCCGCGCCCGCGTCGGAGCCGTTCCGATTTTCCGCTCGGGACTGGGCGGCGCTCGCAATGGCGCTCGGGCTTGCACTGCTGTGGCAGGACGTTTTCGGGCTGGCGGCGCTTTTTTCCGCACCTCCCCTGCCCGGCCTCGGCGCGGCGGCGGCCACGGCGGCGATATGGGCCGCCGTCCTCCTCTACCTCGGCAGAGAGGCAAAATGGACGCGCCTTAACGCCGCGCTCGCGACAGGCGTCGCCCTGCTCGCCCTCGCCTGCGTGATTTATGCGGACAGCGCCGTGCGGCTCATAAACTACCTGCTGATTCTCTGCGGCTCCGCGCTCTGCTTCTTTTCCCTCTCCGGCAGCGCCATAAGCCCGCTCAGCGACGTCCGCGTCGTGACGGAGACGTTTTTGCTCACCTTCCGTGCACTGTTTTCGGGCTGGTTCAAGCCCTTTCGGGCGGCTGCGGCGCTTGATTTCGGCGACAAAAAGAGCGCCCGAGGCGTGCTCCTTGGGCTTTTGGCGGCAATCCCGCTGCTAAGCGTCGTCATAGCTCTGCTTTGCATGGCGGACGCTGTTTTTGCCTCGCTCTTTTCCGGCATTTCAGACCTGCTTCTCCGCATGGACGCTCCCACCGCTGTCCTGCGTCTCCTGCGGACGCTTATCTGCACACTCATCGCCTTTTCCGCCGTATATTTTCTCCGCCACACGCCGGAGAGCAATGCGGAGCAAAAGAAAAGGGCCGCGGCAAGCGCCACGCCCTTCGTCATCGTCCTCGCACTGCTCGATATCGTCTGCATCGTCTTTGTCGCCATTCAGTTTGCCTTTCTGTTCGGCGGGGCGGAAACCGCCGCCATGCAGGGCGGCTACGCCGAATACGCGCGCAGCGGTTTTTTCCAGCTCGTGAAGGTCGCCGCCATAAACCTCGGCTGTGTCCTCATCTGCGCCGTCTTTACGGGAGATAAAACGGTCACGCGCATTATGTCAACCATTTTGCTCGCTCTGACCGCCGTGATACTTTTTTCCGCGCTTCGGCGTATGCAGCTTTACACCGACGCCTACGGCATGAGCCTTCTGCGCGCCATGACGCTCTGGGCGATGGCGTTCATCGCGGTCTGTCTCCTGCTCGCGGGACTGCGGATTTGGAGGCCCGATTTCAAATTTTGGCCCTTCTTTGCCGCCGTGGGACTTGCGGGCTGGATAATCTTCAACTTCATCAACATTGACGCGCGTATAGCCGATTACAACGTTGACGCCTATCTTGGCGGGCGGCTGGAGGACGTGGACATATATTATCTCTCCCGCCTCTCGCCCGACGCGCTCCCCGCCCTCGAGCGCCTGCGCGACAGCGTCGGCGGCAGCTACAAGGGCGGCGGAGACAGCGACTTTTATCTCTCCTGCGACCTTGACGACGCCATCAACTACGCCCAATCCCGCTCCTCCGAAAGCTGGAGCGCCCTCTCCCTCAGCTATGTGAGGTATAAATAGAAGCCGCA
>JAVVTL010000069.1:4712-7702 GCA_036653715.1 Oscillospiraceae bacterium | reverse complement strand
TCCGCCCGCCCGCCATTTTGTGATGGCGGGCGGGTTTTGGGGCTATATATAGCGGCGCGAAAAGAAGGTTAAAATAATTTCAAAAAGTTACAAAGAACATATTGACAGCCCCATTTTTATATGATAATGTAACCTCGAGCCAAGGAATTGGTTCCCACGTAAAGGCTAAACCCGTGAAAGCGGGCGACGCAAAGCTAAAGGGCCTAAGGGCGAAAGCCTATGGCAGCCAGTTGCCGAAAAATCTACCGAATTTCCCTCCTCGTGCTCGATGGGAAAATGGATTACCGGCAGCTTGGCGATATAATCGTCGGGCTGTTTTTGTATTTCACGGATTTTTCAGGCACAAGGTCACACAGAAAGAGGAGGAAAAATCATGTCAAAATCACGTTTTTCAAAGAGGCTTATTGCACTGCTGATAGTAGTCGTTCTTGTCGCCGCCGTCATGCCGACGGCTGCTCTCGCCGACTGGGATGTCGACAGCTTTAATCGTCCCGTCGTGACAAGCACTGTCGAGGAGCATGTAAGCCATGTCGCCTATATAATTCTTGACCGCATGGTGGCGCTTGCAAACGCCCGCATTGCGAGCCTTGTCAGATTTGCTCAGGCAACCCCGTATAACGACGTCAATTGGCTGCTCAGGCAGGTGGACTATACCGTCGCTCCCGTCTTCGCCTTTGCAAAGCTTGTCGGTGCCACCGTCGTCTGCGAATACGTTCCCTATGTCGTTGACGGCCAAACAGTGCTTATAGACCCGCTGCGCGTCGTCAGAAGCTGACCGGCGCTCCGTGGACAGCTTTTTCCGCAGTCTGCCGGAGGAGGCGCGGCTTCCCGTTCAAAGGGCGCTCAATACCGCGCTGCATATGCCGGGGGTGACAAGGGTCATGATTTACGGCAGCTATGCCAAGGGCGGAGCGCGTAAGGACAGCGACTTGGACGTGGCTGTGTTCTTCGACGACGAGAGTGCGAACCTTCGCGAGAACTACAAAAGACTTGCCGCCATCTGCTCAACGCCCTGCATTGACATCCAAGCACAGGCTTTTTTCGCCTCAGAGCTTGAAGACCCTTGCGGAATCGTCGAAGAAATTGTAGAATACGGTATGGAGTACGAGGAGACCTAAGCTTCTCCCGTTCCTCTAAGACGACGAAACGAGGGCCACGGAAAATGGAAGGTTTTTTCGTCAACAGCCTTGACAAGGGAATAGTGGCCTCCGGGCCTGCCTCTGAGGACTTGAAGCTGTTGGCCAAACGCGACGATATGGAGATAATGAGCCAAAGACTTGTCGCAAACGACACGGTCTGGCTTGTGCCTGCCGAGGACGAGGATTTGCTCGAGTTTTTCTTCGTGCATTCCGGCGAGCTGGAGATAACCCTGGATGGCGTCCCCAAGACCTTTGTTGCGGGAGAATCCTTCTATATCTGCGGACTGCGGCAGGACCTGCTTGTCCGCGCAAAAAAAGAAGCGTTTTTGCTCTACGTTGCCAGCCGACCGATATTTCAGGAAAACATCAACTTCGAGCGCGACCACGAGCGGCTGCTCGACCAAATACAGGAAAAAGACCACTACACACACACGCACAGCCTCGCCGTCATGCGCTACTCCGTCCTCCTGTTCGAGGCGATGCAGCGCGAGGGCACAAAGAGCGACATATCCGTCGAGGACATGGTGGTCGCCTCCATGTTCCACGATATCGGCAAATGCTACGTTCCGGACGAGATTCTCAAGAAGAACGGGCCTCTCACCCCGAGCGAGATGAAAAGCATCTACCGTCATCCCATCGACAGCGCACGGCTTTTGGAGCCGGAGTTCGGCGAGCGCGTCGCCGAGATAGCGCGAAACCACCATGAGCGAATGGACGGCAGCGGCTATCCCTTCGGCCTCACCGGCGATGAGATAAGCACGGAGGCGAAGATTCTCGCAGTCGCGGACTGCTTCGACGCCATGACGACAGACAGGGGCTACAACCGCGTCATGACCTGCGACGAGGCAGCGGAGGAGCTGCGCGGTCTGACCGACAAATTGGACGGCAGGACAACCGCGCTGCTGTACGAGCTTGTAAAGAGCGGAAAAATCTGCACGTCCGGAGGAAAAAGTCTTGACTAAGAGTGAAAAATACGGCTATTGGCTTATGCTTTCCGACTACGACCTCGGCACCGTTGACTGCCTTGTGGCAGGCAAGCGCTGGGTATATGTCGCCTATCTCTGCCAGCAGGCTCTCGAGCGCCAGCTCAAGGGCATGTATGTATACTACAACGACGCGGAGGCGCCAAAGACCCACAACGTGAACTTTTTATTCAACAAGGTGGTGAGCTGCGAAAAATTCGCCAAGGAGATTGACAATGCCCGTTTCGCCGAGCGGCGCAACGAATGCGAGGATTTTTTGGCGGATGCGATGTTTTACTATATGTCCGACTACCCCTTCTCCTACAAGAACATCACCAGCCGTTTTGTGGACGAACGCATAGCCCTCGAGCTGCGAGAAAAGACACTCGACTTTGTCGCGTGGCTGCGTTCCTTCCAACCTGAGACCGAGCTTCCCGAAGTATAAGCGATTTTCCTTAATTGAATATTCAGCTTATCTTCCCATAGTCAATGGCAACACCGGGGAAATCCGGTTGCGCAAAGCTAAAGGGTCTAAGGGCGAAAGCCTATGACAGCCAGCTACCGAATGAAGATGCTTTTGCGAACGCCGACGCTCTCCTTTTAAAGGAGGGCTTGATTCAGGCGCAACGCATATAGAAGCGGTTCGGGTACTGACACTACCGAACCGCTTCTTTTCAAGAAAGGACTAATAAAAATGAAAAATCTCATGAAAAAAGTTATCATAGCCATCTCCGGAAAAAAGCCGGAGCGCCGCTCGGTCGATTCCTTTGCTCCCGGCGAGTGCCTGTTCTATTTCTGCTGAGCGGGGTAAGAACCATGCCGCTTAGACGAGAACCCACCGGCGACAAGCCGGTGAAGAAATAAGCAAAAATCCCCCGCCGCAGTGACC
>JAVVTL010000069.1:0-4612 GCA_036653715.1 Oscillospiraceae bacterium | reverse complement strand
ACAATCATCAACAAATCCTTTGCCACGGGGGTATGGAACAGCTCGCGTATTTGTTGCGGGTCGCGGGTTTTGCCGCGAATCCACATGATTTTTGCAAGCGCCGCCTCGGTGGTCATGTCGTATGCCTCAAGGACGCCGGGCAGGCCCGCAAGCGGGCGGCCTGTGCCGTAGACGGCGAGGTCGCTGCCCTCGTTCTGCACCTGCGTGGTCATGACGATGGTTTTCCCCTCGCTTGCCGCGCCCTGCAAAAGAGCGTGAAGTCCGCCGCCCTGCGGCAGTCCGCCGACGCCGAAGCTCTCGACAATCAGCGCCTCCGAGCGCGTGAGCATAAAGGAAAAAAGCTCGGCATCCACGCCGGGGATAAGCTTTATCAGCCCAACGCGCGTCTCAAGTGTGTCGCAAAAAAGCGGCATATCGGCGTGCTCGGGGGTGATATAGCGCAAAAGGCGCGAGTCGCGCACCTCGGCAATGTTGGGGTAATTGATGGAGGAAAACGCGTCGAAGCTCTTGGTGTGCGTCTTGCTGGCGCGGGTGCCGAGGATGACGCGCCCGCCAAAAACGATGCTGACACCGCAAAGCCCGTCGTCGCAGGCACAGAGAAAGGCGTCCGCCAAATTCTCCTTGGAGTCCGTGGTGTCAAAGCCGATGGGGCGCTGGGCGCCCGTGAGGATGATGGGCTTCGGGCTGCCTTGGACGAGATAGGAGAGCGCGGCGGCGGTGTAGGCCATGGTGTCGGTGCCGTGGCTGATGACAAAGCCGTCGTAATCGGCGTAGTTTTCGCGGATGGCTCTCGCCATGCCGAGCCAGTGCTCGGGGCCGATATTGGTGCTGTCAAGGTTATAGAGCTGGACACAGCCGGTGTCGCAAAGCTCCGCAACGGCGGGGACATAGCGCAAAAGCCTGTCCGGGCCAAGCTCGGGCAGCAGGCCCTCGGATTTCATCTCCGAGGCGATGGTGCCGCCTGTGCCGATGAACATTATGCGTTTTTTCATGGTCATACCCCCGTTTTATAATATGCGCGAGGGAGCGCCCGTTTAGTCCTTCCTGCCGGAGGCGGGGACGGCGAGCTGCGTGGTGGAATAGTGCTCAATATGCGTCCAGCCAACGTTGCGGCGGAGCGCCGCGAGCGTGACGGGTATGTAGGACGCCATGAATACCGGGAACATAACAAGGTATTGCAGCTTTTGCGCGGTGGTGGCGCGGATGCGTTTCCACTCGCAAAAGACGGTAAGTGCGCCATAGAGCAGCATGCCGAAGTAGTAGTTCACGACGCCGAAGGCCGCGTAGCGCAGCGCCTGACGGACGATGAGATAGGCGACGAAGTGCGGCTGTGTGAAGAACACGACGCAGATGATGAGGTTTATGAGCAGGACGGCGAGCGTCAGGAACATGCAGGGCGCGACGGTCATGAACATGTCGAAGCAGGCCATACGGCTGCCCTTGTTTTTGAAACAGCCGCGAAGCAGCGGCAGCAGATAATGCGCGTCCACCTGAAAGAAGCCCTTGCTCCAGCGCAGGCGCTGTTTCCATGATTGGACAAAGGAGGTGGGCTGTTCGTCATAGACTATAGCCCTGTCGCAGTAGCCGATTTTGCGCCCCTTGACGGCGCAGTCAACGGAAAACTGGATGTCCTCGGTCAGCAGATGGAAGGGCCAGCCGCCGTTCTCGTCAATCACCTGAGCGGAGATGAGGAAGCCGGTGCCGGAGACGGCGCAGCTGTTGCCGAAAAGCATGCGGGGGTAGTTCAGGAAGCGCGCCTCGCGCAGAAACCAAATGGAATAGCTTGCGGTTATCCAGTTGTCGCCAAAGTTTTTGGAGTTGCGATAGCAGGTGACGGCGGCATAGCCCCTGTCAAAGGTCTTGTTCATCTCGGCGACGAAGTTCTCGTCCACAAGGTTGTCCGCGTCAAAGACGAAGTAGCCGTCATAGGCGTGCTCGCCGCTGTCGCGCTTGATTTGGGCGAGGAGATAGTCGAGCGCGTAGCCCTTGCCAATCTGCGCCTCGTTGCGGCGGATATAGACGTGTGCGCCGGCGGAGGTCGCCACTCTTGCGGTGGCGTCCGTGCAGTTGTCGGCAAGGACGTAGACGTCCAAAAGCTCGGCAGGGTAATTTTGAGCCTTTAGGCTCCGAATAAGCTCCGCAATGACGTTTTCCTCGTCCCTCGCGCATATGAGCGCGGCGAAGCGGCAGAGCTTGCCCGCTTCTTTTTCCGGCTTCACCTTGCGGAAAAGCAGGCCGACAAGGGTGTAGACCGCCTGATAGAGATAGGCGGCCGTCATCACGGCCACGACGATGAAGTTCATATAAATCAGAAATTTAAGTAGCTGCATAAAACGCCTCAATACAAAAGCACAGATTTCCCGTTACAGGGACGCTACTGTATTTTAGACGTTTTAGTGAAAAAAGCAAGGGTAAAGTTGTGAATTATTTGCGTATTATCCCACAAATATGCCCATGGTAATGGTTGGGATATATACAAAATGCTCAAAGAGCTTTCGGGGCGTTCTTTTCCATGTCGGCAAGGATTTTCTTTATCTGCGTGAAAAAGAGTATGGCGGTAAAGAGGACGGCAAAGAGGTCTGCCACCGGCTCGGCGGCGTAGACCGCTGTGGTTTTGTTTTCAAAGAGCGCCGGCATGATGTAGATGAGCGGGAGCAGGAGGACGAATTTCCGCATCACCGCCACGGCGATGGAGGACGTGGCTCTGCCGAGCGCGAGGAAGGTCATTTGGCAGGCAATCTGAAGCCCGAAGATGCAGCTCACGCAGCTGTAGACGCGCAGTGCGGGCGCGGTAAAGGCCACCAACGCCGCGTCGCTCGTGAATATGCCGGCGAAAAACTGCGGGAAAAGCATGACGCCCGCCCAAAGCAGGGTGGAATACAGCATGCTGACTTTTATGAGCAGCTTATAGGTTTTTTTGACGCGCTCGACATTCCCCGCGCCGTAGTTGTAGCTGATGATGGGCTGCGCCCCCTGACCGAGGCCCTGCAGTGGCATCATGGAAAACTGCGTGACGCTCGAGAGGATGGTCATGGCGCCGACCGCCGTGTCCCCGCCGTAGCGGAGCAGGGAGGAGTTGAAGCAGACGATTATGACGCTCTCGCTTGCGGACATGATAAAGGGCGCAAGGCCGAGCGCGAGGCAGGGCAGCAGCACGCGCGGGCGGGGCAGCATATGCTTCAGGCGCAGGCGGAGCATGGTTTTTTTGCCGAGCAGAAAGGCGACGACCCAAATGCAGGAGATTGCCTGCGAGAGGATGGTGGCAAGCGCCGCGCCGCGCACGCCCATGCCGAGGACAAAAATGAATATGGGGTCAAGGATGATGTTGCTGACAGCGCCGATGAGCACGATGCGCATACTGGCGGAGGTGAAGCCCTGTGCGGTGATAAAGGCGTTCATGCCGAGCGTGAGCTGGACAAAAATCGTGCCGAGGGCATATACGTCCATGTAGCCGGTGGCGTAGTCGATGGTGCTGGGCGACGCGCCGAAAAGCAGCAGCAGGTCGCGGTTCCATAGGAGCAGGACTGCCGTCAGGATGGCGGAGATGATGATTTGGAAGGTGAAGCAGTTGCCGATGATGCCCTCTGCCTCGCTGTTGTCGCCTCTGCCCATGGCGATGGAGGCGCGCGGCGCGCCGCCCGCGCTCACGAGCGCCGCGAAGGCCGAAACGATGAGGATGACGGGCATGCAGACGCCGACGCCCGTCAGTGCGAGGGGGCCGTCGACCGGCATGTGACCGATGTATATGCGGTCAACGATGTTGTAGAGCATGTTGATGAGCTGCGCCGCCACGGTGGGTATTGCAAGCTTGCGGAGCAGCGAGCCAATCGGCTGGGTTGCGAGAAAGCGGTTGTCCTGATCCATTTTAAGTCACACCTTTGAGTTTCTTTTGAGTTTTAAATCCGCAAGAGTTTTGCGGCTGGCGACGTCGAGCGCCGCGCCGAGGCCCGCGCCGATTGCCATGCCGATGAACATGCAGAGCGGGAGCGCGTCAAATACCACGCCGAAAAGCATACCGAATAGCAGGCCGACGCAGAGGTAAAGCGGGGCAAAGGGGATGTAGCGCCGAGCTTTTTCAAAGCGCGGTCCCTCCTCGCCATCACCGGCGGGGGTAAAGCCGGCGTTTTTGAGGATGCGGAGCGAGGCGGCGTTATCGGCCTCCGTCTCCGCTGTGACGAAATAGACCTCGCGTGAGGAAAAGGCGTGGTTGAGCGCGGCGGCAACGGCCTCCGTCGCGTAGCCGAGGCGCCTGTGCGCCTCAAGTATGCCGTAGCCCAGCTCCACCTCGCCGTATTTGTCCGGCGGGCCTTTAAAGCCGAGACTGCCGACCTCCTCGCCGCTTTCGCGGAGGCATATCTTCCATTCGGTGTACCACAGCCGCTGCTTGGGCTCGGCCTTGCAGCCGGCAAGCATCTCGCCGAGCGCGGCGCGCATGTGCTCGTCCGCCTCCGCGCCGACGCGCGCCTCAAGCTCCTCGTCCCCCAGCGGAACAAGGCGAAGCCGCTTGGTAGTCAGCTCAGTCATAAAAACCCACTCCCCGAAAAAAGTTGTAAACATCAGTATAACATCTAATTGTGAATAAAAATAGCCCAAAGAAAAAATCTCCCCGCCC
>JAVVTL010000068.1:0-7723 GCA_036653715.1 Oscillospiraceae bacterium | reverse complement strand
TTTAATACATCCCGCCCATATCCTGGGACGCGGGCATTGCGGGGGCTTTTTCCGGCAGGTCTGCCACGAGGCACTCGGTGGTGAGCACCATGGCGGAGATGGAGGCGGAGTTCTCGATGGCGCTGCGGCAGACCTTGGTGGGGTCAACTATGCCCATCTCAATCATGTCGCCAAACTTGTCGTTTGCGGCGTCATAGCCGAAGTTTGCGGTCTTGGAGGCGCTGACCTTGTCGAGGACAACGGCGCCCTCGATGCCGGCGTTCGCGGCTATCTGGCAGATGGGGGAAAGCAGCGCCTTGGTGACGATGGCGGCGCCTGTTTTCTCGTCTCCCGTGAGGGTTTTCTCAAGCTTGGAGGAGGCCTTTGCGGCCTGGACATAGGCGGTGCCGCCGCCGGCGACAATGCCTTCCTCAACTGCGGCGCGGGTGGCGTTCAGAGCGTCCTCGATGCGGAGCTTCTTTTCCTTCATCTCGGTCTCGGTGGCAGCGCCGACCTTGATGACGGCTACGCCGCCGGAGAGCTTTGCAAGGCGCTCCTGAAGCTTTTCCTTGTCGTAATCGGAGGTGGTGATGGCTATTTGGTTGTTGATTTGGGCGACGCGCTCACGGATTGCGGCGGACTCGCCGGCGCCGTCAACGATGATGGTGTTCTCCTTGCCGACCTTGACCTGACGGGCACGGCCGAGCAGCTCGACGGTGGCTTCCTTCAGCTCCATGCCGAGGTCTGTGGAGATGACCTGACCGCCGGTGAGGACGGCAATATCCTGAAGCATTTCCTTGCGCCTGTCGCCGAAGCCGGGGGCCTTGACGCAGACACAGGTGAAGGTGCCGCGCAGCTTGTTGAGGATGATGGTGGCAAGCGCCTCGCCCTCGACGTCCTCCGCGATGATGAGAAGCTTCTTGCCGGCCTGAACTATCTGCTCGAGCAGGGGAAGAATCTCCTGAATGTTGGAGATTTTTTTGTCGGTGATGAGGATGTAGGCGTCGTCGATGACGGCCTCCATTTTCTCGGAATCGGTGACCATATAGGGGGCGATGTAGCCGCGGTCGAACTGCATTCCCTCGACAACCTCGGAATAGGTCTCGGCGGTCTTGGAGTCCTCGACGGTGATGACGCCGTTTTGGCTGACCTTCTCCATTGCCTCGGAGATGAGCCTGCCTATGAGCTCGTCGCCGGAGGAGATGGTGCCGACGCGGGCGATATCCTGGCTGCCGGAGACGGGCTTGGAGTTTTTGCGAATCTCAAGCACGGCTGCCTCTGCGGCCTTTTGGATGCCGCGGCGCATGACCATGGGGTTTGCACCGGCGGCAAGGTTTTTGAGTCCCTCGCGAACCATGGACTGAGCCAGCAGGGTGGCGGTGGTGGTGCCGTCGCCGGCGACGTCGTTCGTCTTGGTGGAGACCTCGCGGATGAGCTGCGCGCCCATATTCTCGAAGGCGTCCTCAAGCTCTATTTCCTTGGCAATGGTCACGCCGTCGTTGGTGATCATGGGAGCGCCGTATTTCTTGCCGAGGACGACGTTGCGGCCCTTGGGGCCGAGGGTTATTTTAACGGTGTCCGCAAGCTGGTTCACGCCGCGCTCTATTGCCTTGCGGGCTTCTTCGCCGTAAATTATCTGTTTTGCCATGATGTATTCCTCCTACTTATTCAACGACAGCCAGAATATCCGACTGCTTTACAATGGTAAGCTCCTCGTCGTCAACCTTGACCTTGGTGCCGCTGTATTTGCCGACAAGTACCTTTTGGCCTTTTGTAACGGTCATTTTGACCTCGTTGCCCTCGACCAGTCCGCCGGGGCCTACCTCGACGACTTCGTACATCTCGGGCTTCTCCTGCGCGGCAGCGGCAAGGATTATTCCGCTCTTGGTCTTCTCCTCCGCCTCTTGCTGACGAAGAACGACTCTGTCCGCCAATGGCATTAATTTCATTATGTTACCTCCTGAATTAAATAATAAACATTCTAAGCGGGTTAGCACTCGCGCCTTATGAGTGCTAACCCGCTTATAAAAATACCACATTTTCAAAAATAGTCAAGAGCTATTCCGCAGAAACTTGCAAATTTTTTGTTAAGTCGCCGTGAAGAATTCCATATTCTTCGGGAAAACGAAGTTGACGCCGCCCGGCACAAGGTGGAAGTGTATATCCTTTGCGTGCTGCTCCTCGCCGTCCACATTTATGACCTGAGGCTCCGGGGAGAATACATGGAGGTCCTTTGTGCGGATACAGGTGATGTATTTCGGGAGGGTTTTGTACTTTCCCTTGGAGTACGCCATGATTGCGGCGACAAGGGTGAGGCGGTTGACGCCCGAGATTATGAGGCAATCCATGATGCCGTCGTCCGGCCGCGCGTCCTTGGTGGGGTTGAAGCCGCCGCCGTAGAATCTGCCGTTGCAGATGCAGACCATGTTCAGCTCCGGCCCGCAGGTCAGGCCGTCCGCCTCGACCGTCATCTCGTTTTTGATGCCCTTTATGTAGTTTGCCGCAGTGGAGACCACATAGCCGGTTGCGCCGCCGATGATGGGGATATTGCTGTATTTGTGGACGTCGATGCCGATGCGGGCGTCCAGCCCGACGGAGCAGATGTTGATGCTGTATCTGCCGTTGCAGTCGATAATATCCAGCGGGCGCACCTCGCCCGCGACGAGCTGCTCAAGGTCAAAAAACCGGTTTTTCTCCAAGCCGAAGGTCTTGATAAAATCGTTGCCCGTGCCGCAGGGAAAATGTGTGACAGCCACATTCGGCAGTCCCGCCGCGCCGTTTACGCACTCGTTCAGGGTTCCGTCGCCTCCGCAGGCGTAGACGCGCAGTTCGTCGCGAAGCTGCGCCTCCGCCTTTATCTTGGCGCAGGCGTCCATGGGAGCGCGGGTGACATAGATTTCAAATTCGCTGCCCTCGCGCAGCTCGGGAGCCATGGACTCGATGACGCGCGAAATATGTCTTTCCTTTTCCTCGGGCTTGAGCTTCCCCGCCACCGGGTTCACGATGAAAAGATGTCTCATCTCGTTGCTTCCTCTTCCTTTATGTTATCTCTTTATCCTTTATAAATAAACAAATCGCATTTTATCATGCCGTTGTAGAGCTTGCGCTTTTTGTCCGCCGTTCTGCCGAAGCTGCGTTCAAATTCCGTGTGCGAGGAGAGCAGGCAGAGGCTCCATTTTTCCGTCTTGCGCCAAGCCTCGCCAAAGTCGCGGTACAGCCCCTCCGCCTCGCGCTTTTCCATGATGCGCTCGCCGTAGGGCGGGTTCGTGACGACGACGCCGTTGTGCGTCTCTCGGGCAAACACACGCGCGTCGGCAAGCTCAAAGGTTATAAGGTCGGCAACGCCGGCTCTCTGCGCATTCGCACGCGACATCTCCACAGCCTTGGGGTCGAGGTCAGAGCCGAAAATATGGTATTCTCCCGAAAACTCGCGGCTCCTTGCGTTCTCACGCGAGTTTGCCCACAGGGCGGCGTCAAAGCAGGCCCATTTTTCAGCCGCGAAGCTGCGGTTCAGGCCGGGCGCGCGGTTTTTTGCCGCCAAGGCCGCCTCGATGGCGATGGTGCCGCTGCCGCAGAAGGGGTCGCAAAAATCTCCCCTGCCGCGATAGCCCGCGATGTCCACCATGGCGGCGGCAAGCGTCTCTCTCAAGGGGGCGACGACCTGAGACTGGCGATAGCCGCGCTTGTGCAGCCCGATGCCCGAGGTGTCGAGGTAGAGGCTCGCCTCGTCTTTTAATATTGCAAACTGGATTTGGTACAGCTCGCCGTCCTCCGGAAGCCACTCCGCGCCGTAGGCTCTGCCCAAGCGCTGTGCAGCTGCTTTTTTGATGATTTTCTGGCAGTCCGGTATGGAGTGGAGCGCCGAGTCCAGCGCCCAGCCCTTTACGGGGAACACGCCGCTCTTGGGGATAAAGTTCTCCCACGGCAGCGCAAGCACGCCCTCGAACAGCTCGTCAAAGCTCCTCGCGGGGAAGCGCCCCAGCTCTATCATCACACGCTCGGCAAAGCGGGTGCGGATATTGGCCGTTGCCATTCCCGCCTCGTCGCTCTCAAAGCGCACGCGCCCGTTTTCGGGCGCGACATTGCTCATGCCCATATGGCGCAGCTCGTTTCCGAGCGGCCCCTCAAGTCCGAACAGGCAGGGTGCGCATAGTTTTAATTCCAATTTATTTCCATTCCTTTCCCCTGCGTTTAAGGTCAGGGTCCATCATCGCGTCCACAATGCAGATTGCCACCGCGCCCTCCACGGCGGGTATGCAGCGGGGAGCCATGCAGGGCTCGTGTCTCCCCCGCTGGCGCAGGGTGACTGCCTCTAAGGTGTCGGTATCCACGGAGCGCTGCTCGCGCCCAACGGAGGGCGTGGGCCGCAGCGCCGCGCGGACTGTGAGCGGAGCGCCCGTGCTTATTCCGACGTCCACGCCGCCGGAATTGTTTGTCTCCGGTATTATGTGCTTATCCTCAAGGATTATCTGGTCGTTGGCGGCGCTTCCGCGCATTGCGGCAAAGCCGAAGCCGAGGCCGAATTCCACGCCCTTTATGCCGGGAATCGCAAACAGCAGCGCCGATATGCGGCTCTCAAGGCCCCCGAAAGCCGGGGAGCCAAGCCCCGAGGGAAGCCCCGCCGCGCGGCACTCCACAACGCCGCCCATGGAGTCGCCCGTGCCTCTGGCGTCCAAAAGCTGCTTTTTGAGGTCGAAGTCCTGCTCGTCGCCCTCGGCCCCGCCTATGGCGACGACCTTGGTTTCGAGCTGTATATTTCTACGCCGCAGCAGCTGCACGCAGAGCGCGCCCGCAAAGGCGAGCGCCGTGTCGAGCCTGCCGGAATATGCGCCGCCGGAAAAATCGGAGGCGCCGTATTTTGAGAGAGCGGCGAGGTCCTCATGCCCCGGCCTCGGTATGCTGCCGACGCGCGGCGCGTCCTCCTCCGTTCGGAGAAGGGCGGAGACCGGCCCGCCGGAGGTCGCCCCGTCTCTCATGCCGCAGATTAGCGCGGGGACGGATTCCGAAGCCCGCTCGCCCCCCTCCGCCGCGGATGGGGCGCGGCGCAGCGCGTCTCGCCACGCCTTTGCCCAATCGAGGGGCAGACCGGCGGGCAGACCGTCCAGCGTCACGAGGACGCAGGGGGAGCTTAATTCGCCGGATATTGTAATTTTCAGATTTTCGCCAAAAGAATTCATTATTTTCACCTTAACATAAGATACAATAATTATCCCCTCTTGTAAATAGCAAGCGCCGACTTTGCCCGCATATGTCCGTTTTTGTTTGTGTGCGTATGGCGGACACATTTGTACGCGAAGTTTATACAAAGTTAACATATTCTAACTTGACTTTCTCACATTGTTTGATTTATGAGATAACTTTTGTGAAATACCTATTGATTTTTGTTCACATCGGTAGTATATTGATGATAAATCATTAACAAACTGTGAACGCAGAAACACCTTTTCCCCGGTTTGTTGAAAGCGCGGTGACATTTTGTCCATTGACAGAGCGGCTTTCCTTGAGAAGCTCAAGGATTCCTACGAGTACTACTACAACATTATCCCCGGCGATGCCGACAGCGGCCTTCCCCTTTTCCTCAAGGCGGACTTCCACGCCCGCGACGAGGGCTACGTCATCATAAAGCGCGCGAAAATTTGGGCGTCGGAGTCCAACGAATACGTCTATGTTTTTTCAGCGCCCTCCTTCGACAAGGAGGATGTCTCCAAATGTCTCGACTACGCTTTGGCCGACGGAGAGCCGCGCGTCGTCCCCCACAAGGAGCACAAGGATTCATACATTATCGCCGTATTCGTGGCGGATGTAATAAGCTCTGAGGCGAAAAAAGAAATCCGCGCACGGAAATTCGACAAGAGCTACAAGCTCGGACTTGAGGGGTGGCTTGCCCTCAAGACGGCAGCTATCGAATTGGAAAGGGAGTGTATCACGACAAACAGAGTCGGAAGCAGTCTAACCAAGTTCTTCAAGAAGTTATTAAGGAGTGAAAAAGTATGAGCGCAATTCTGATTCTTATCATCGGTTTCGTACTGTTGGCACTGGGCTATGTTTTTTATGGCTCTTGGCTGGCCAAGAAGTGGGGAGTTAACCCCGACCGTCCGACCCCCGCTCATTCTAAGTTTGACAATAAGGACTATGTCCCGGCCAACCCCGCCATCCTGATGGGCCACCATTTCTCGTCCATCGCCGGCGCAGGCCCCATAAACGGACCTATCCAGGCCGCTGTCTTCGGATGGCTCCCTGTTTTCCTGTGGATCGTCATCGGCGGCATATTCTTCGGAGCTATGCACGACTTTGGCGCCCTGTTCGCCTCCATCCGCCACGGCGGCCTCTCCGTCGCCGAGGTCATCAAGGACAACATCGGACCCAAGGCATATAAGCTCTTCATCATCTTTGCCCTGCTGGTTCTCGTCCTTGTCATCGCAAGCTTCACCTCCGTCGTTGCGAGCACCTTCATGTCCACCACTGCCGCCGACGGCTCCGCGCTGCCCTTCATCACCGTGGGCCGCGATAATTGCTCCGGCAACGCCTCCACCGCCACCACCTCCCTGCTGTTCATCGTCATAGCCTTCATATTCGGCTATTTCGTGTACCGCAAGGGTGCCAAGGTCGGCCCCGCAACCATCATCGGCGTTATCGGAATCGTTGTCATCACCATCATCGGCCTCAACGTCGGCGTCAACATGAGCCGTACCGCTTGGGTCATCTTCATCGCAGTCTACATAACCGCGGCCTCCCTGCTGCCTGTTTGGATTCTGCTTCAGCCGCGTGACTACCTCAGCTCCTTCCTGCTGTATGGCATGATGCTGCTGGCAGTCGTCGGCGTTGTCGGCTCCGGCGCGCACGTCGCAGTTCCCGCCTTCGTCGGCTTCACCGTCGGCGGAAAGTTCCTCTTCCCGACACTGTTCATCACCGTCGCCTGCGGCGCTATCTCCGGCTTCCACAGCCTCGTCGGCTCCGGCACCACCGCCAAGCAGCTCGATTCCGAGCGCGACACCAAAATCATCGGCTACGGCGCCATGATCATTGAGTGCGCACTCGCCATCCTCTCCCTGATAGCAGTCGGCGTTGTCTATTCCCAGGTCACGGACGGCACCCTCAGCATGGGCAGCCCCCCGACCATCTTCGCCACCGGCATTGCCACCATGATCACCATGATGACCGGCACCGCCGCTTCCTTCGACAACTCCCTCTATGACACGGTCTACACCCTGCTGACCCTCGCTGTCTCCGTCTTCGCGCTGACCTCTTTGGACACCGGCACCCGTTTGGGCCGCTACATGTTCACCGAGCTGTTCGTCCGCGAGGGTGAGGACCCCAGCAAGATCAAGGGCGTCCGCGGTCTTCTCGCCAACCCCGTATTCGGCACCCTGTTCATGGTCATCATCGGCTGCACCATCGGCTTCCTGAGCCTGTCCCAGATTTGGGGCCTGTTCGGTGCCGCCAACCAGCTGCTCGCCGGCCTCGCTCTGATGGCTGTCGCCTGCTGGCTCGGCAACATCGGCAAGGACAACAAAATGTTCTTCATCCCGATGGTATTCATGCTCCTCGCCACCCTGTCCTCCCTCGTGCTCACCATCTTCGACAAAGTCAAGCTCATTGCCGGCCTTGTCCCCGATAAGGCTGCCATGTGGGGCGACTGGTTCCAGGTTATCTTCGCTGCCGCTCTCATCGTTCTGGCCGTCATCCTCGTAATCAACGGCATCCAGACCTTCAGCAAGCAGAAGAAGGGCGAACTCACCGGCGA